>JAPSGP010000537.1 GCA_031177445.1 Acidimicrobiia bacterium | reverse complement strand
GCTGCCACCTCGTTCCCCACTTCTCCTCGAAACGGCGCCGGTTCGCGTCGAACAGCGCTCCGTAGTGACCGCCGGCCGCGAGCCGGCCGAGGGTCGCCTCGCCGAAGTGATGGACGAAGACGTCCTCCGCGCAGGTCACCCGCAGGCCGGTCTCTCGCACTCGCCGGGAATAGTCGTCGTCCTCGAACAGGCCGAGCTCGAATTGCTCGTCCAGGCGGCCGACGCGTTCGAGCGCCTCCCGGCGAGCGGCCACGCAGAACATCACGGCAACCGGGATGTCGAACCGGCTCGCCTCGTAGGTCTGCGCCCTTCGGGCGGCGAGCTCGAGCAGTCCGCCGTAGTCCTCGTAGGCGGCGGGCACCTCGGCCTCGTTGCCGCAACGATTCGTCGTTGCGCCGACCAACCCGATCGTGGGGTCGTGAAGATGGGAGGTGAGCCGGTCCAGCCAGCCCGGGGTCACGATCGTGTCGTCGTTGAGCAGGACGACGGCCCTCCCGCGTGCCACCGCGATTCCCTGGTTGGTCGCGGCGGCGAAGCCGCGGTTGCCGTCGTTCCGGATGACGCGGACGTTCGGGTTCCGCGCTCCGAGCACGCTCAGGTACTGGCGGGTGCCATCGGTGGACCCGTTGTCGACGACGATGACCTCGAACGTGACCTGCGCCGCACTGGCGAGCACGCTCTCGAGCGCGAGCCGGCAGGGAACGAAGTTGTCCACGCTCGCGACCACGATGCTGGCCTCCGGGTTCGGGCTCGCCGGAATCGCCGCGCTCGGGATCGGGCGTCCGGCCACGTGCTCCACGGTCTGGTCGGGCAACTCGAGCGGCCGGCGAGATCGGGGAGTGAGGCGCAGTGAGGGAGGGAATGTCACCGGCGCAGGGGACGTCCGGGGAATGCGAGGGGTCGTGCGGTGCGGCGAGGCGATCCCCACCGTGGCGAGCAACGCGCCCAGGACGACGTCGTAGTTGAAGTACTCGCGGGCGATCTCGCGCGCCGCTTGACGGTGTCGTTCGTAGTCCGCGTCGACGGACTTCACCGCGTGCTCGGCCCCGTCGACGTCGTCGAACGCGAGCAGCCCGTCTCCAGTGGGGATCGCGTTGCCGAACCCGGTGTCCTGCATGACGACCGGCCGGCCCGCGGCCAGGTAGGTCGCCGTCCGCTCGCTGAACCAGCCGGTGCGAAGCCGGACGTTCTGGTCCTTCGCCACCGTGAACTCGGCCCGGGAGCCCACGATGTAGTCCCGGTAGTCGTCGAGGTCGCTCGACATGTCGGCCGCCGGGCGCACGGCCCACCCGTGGGATTCGAGGAGCCGTCGATCCTTCTCGGCGTAGCTGCCGAGCGCGAGCTCGAACCTCGGAGCCACGCGGCCGGGGAGATCGATGAGCTTCAGGAACTCGTGGTGCTTGCTCCAGTGATAGAGCTCGCCGCGATACTCGACGTCGCGCCACTCCTGGCGCCAGTTGCCGATGGTGCTGAAGGGGGCGTCGGCGGGCGCCGGCTCGTCCTGCCAGAAGTCGACGACCACCGGTGGCGGGTTCGGCACGAAGGGATGGTCCTCGGACCACGGCAGCGCGCAGTCCGGGTTGCCGTGATTCAGCCCCCAGGTGAAGTAGGCGACGTGCTGTTCGAGGAACTCGGTCGCGGTGCGGTCTCCTTCGTGGAGCTCGAGCTCCAGCTGCACCGGGTCGGTGCCGAGGTAGACGAGCCGGCCGGTCTCGAGATGCTCGTCGCGCGGCTTCGTACCGCCGTGCATGTTGATGATGAGGTCGGCGTCGCGATACAGCCGTCGAAGCTCCGCCGCGCTCATGCCGTAGCACGCGCCCTCGCGGTGGAGAGCGTGGAAGGCCCACCGGTGCTCGAGCCCGAAGCGCGCCATGACTGCCGCAAGAAAGGATGTGGCGGTGCTCGTGGGGTCGTCGTCCCTCGTGTGCATGAACATCGACGGCGTGCGACCGTGCGCCTCGACGTAGAACACGTCGCAACCCAGGCGTTCGAAGCCGGTCGCGTACTGACCGATGAGCCACGCGACGCCGGCGACCGGGATCTTCGTGAGCATCCCGAGCAGGACGATCTTCGGTCGCGTCGTCATCG
>JAPSGP010000249.1 GCA_031177445.1 Acidimicrobiia bacterium | reverse complement strand
AAGGCGGATCATCCACGAGCCAGTGTAGGGGCCGTCGGAGCGCCCCAGAACGGCGCTTCACACCTTTTTCACAGCTCGCTCACACAGCGGTAACAGGCTGCCGCGACCTCGCTGACAGGCTCGCCACCGTCAACGATGAACGGAGGACCTGCGTGAAGAGGCACAAGTTGCTCGTCGCATTCCCGGCCACGCTCGCGCTTGGCTTCGGCGTGGCCGCATGCGGCGGCGACGACGGCTCGAGCGGGAGCGGGGAGGGCCTGTCCGGCGAGATCCTGATCGACGGCTCGAGCACCGTGGCCCCGCTGACCGAGCAGATCGGCGCGCTGTTCCAGGAGGAGAACCCGGACGTGAGGGTCACGGTCGGGACGGCGGGCACCGGCGGCGGCTTCGAGCGCTTCTGCGCGGGCGAGACCGACATCTCGGATGCGTCCCGGGAGATCGAGCCCGAGGAGCAAAAGCTCTGCCAGGACGGCAACGTCGAGTTCGAGGAGGTCACAGTCGCCAACGACGCGCTGTCCGTGGTGGTCAACCCGGAAAACCCCGTCACGTGCATCTCGCCCGATCAGCTGAGCGAGATCTACGGCCCGGATGCCGACGCCACGAGCTGGTCCGACATCCAGGGGCTCGACGCCGAGTACGACGAGGACCTGGCGACCTTCAGCCCCGGCTCGGACTCGGGGACGTTCGACTACTTCACCGAGGCCGTGAACGGTGAGGAGGGCAGGCAGCGCACTCAGGACGTCAACGTGGTGGGCGAGAACGACAACGCGACCGTCACCGGCGTCGCCGGCGACCCGGGTGGCATCGGCTACTTCGGCTTCTCGTTCTTCAACGAGAACCAGGACCAGCTGAAGGCGCTCGAGATCGAGAACGACCAGGGCGAGTGCGTGCCGCCCGCGGAGGAGACGACTCAGGACGGCTCCTACAACCCGCTCGGACGGCAGCTGTTCATCTATCCGTCGGCCGAGGCTCTGCAGCGGCCGGAGGTCCAGGAGTTCGTCCAGTTCTACCTGGACAACCTGGGCGAGGTCATCGAGCAGGCCGGGTTCATCCCGCTGACCGATCAGCAGCTCCAGGAGTCGCAGCAGAACGTGGAGCAGCTCCTGTCGGCCGGCGGCTCGGGCCAGGGCGGCTAGCCAGAGCGGGCGTGGAAGCGCGCGACGCAATCGCAGCCTCCGGGCTAGCGGCGGGCGAAGCCCGCCCACGGCTCGGGGCCGCGAGCCCCCGCTACGGCGAGCGGGCCATCAAGGCGCTGCTCGCCGTCTGCGCCGCCGTTTCAGTGGTCACCACGGTCGCGATCGTCGCCTCGCTCATCGGTCCCACCGTCGAGTTCTTCCGTGAGGTCGGAGTGTTCGACTTCCTGTTCGGGACGAACTGGTCGCCGACGATCGCGCCCGAGAGCTACGGGGTCCTGCCACTGGTCCTCGGAACGCTGTCGGTGACGCTCTGGGGCCTGGTCGTCGCCGTGCCGATCGGGCTCGGCGCCGCGATCTATCTCAGCGAGTACGCGCGGCCCCGGGTTCGCAAGGTCCTGAAGCCGACGCTGGAGGTGCTCGCGGGCATTCCCACGGTCGCGTTCGGGTTCTTTGCGTTCACGTTCCTCACTCCGCTGCTACAGGACATATGGCCTGGCTTTTTGGGCACCGAGCCGAACGTGTTCAACGCCGGCGCTGCCGGGCTTGCGATCGGGCTCCTGATCGTCCCGATCATCGCCTCGATCTCCGAGGACGCCATGTCGGCGGTGCCGGGAGGCCTCAGGGAGGGCGCCTATGCGCTGGGGGCCACCAAGATGCGCGTCGCTCTGCGAGTGGTTTTCCCGGCCGCCCTCTCCGGCGTGGCCGCCTCGATCGTGCTCGGGGTCTCGCGGGCGGTGGGAGAGACGATGGTCGTGTTGATGGCGGCGGGCAACACGCCCAACCTGTCGTTGTCCTTCTCGGAGTCGATCCAGGCGATCACGGCCTATATCGGGGTGGTGGCGACCGGCGACATCTCCACGCAGTCGTTCGAGTACAACACCATCTTCGCGGTCGGCCTGCTCTTGTTCGTCCTCACCCTGGGGATGAACCTCGTCAGCATTCGCCTGGTCCGGCGCTTTCGCGAGGTCTACGAGTGAGGCTGCCGGGCAGCCAGCGGGTGAGGCTTGCGACGGCCGGGGCCAGGGCCGAGACCGCAGGCGCGCTCACCCGGCAACCCGCCGGCGAGCGCTCGCGGTCGTACGCGTTCCACGCCCTCCTGCTGCTGACGATCTCGCTTGCGGTCCTCGGCCTGGCGATCCTCCTGATCGACGCGTTCATCGAGGGGCTTCCCCGGTTCGGCCTCGACCTGTTCACCGAGGGAACCAGCTCCCTTCCCGAGCAGTCCGGCTTCCTGAACGCCATCCTGGGGACGCTGCTGGTGATCGGCGGGGTGATCGTGATGACCGTTCCGCTCGGGGTAGGCGCCGCGATCTACCTCGAGGAGTACGCCGACAAGGATCGCTGGTGGAACCGGGCGATCGAGCTCAACGTCCAGAACCTTGCCGCCGTGCCCTCGATCGTCTACGGCATCCTCGGGCTCGCCTTCATCGTCCGCGGCCCGCTCGACGTCGGCTTCGTCGTGCTGGCGGGGTCGATCACGCTGTCGCTGCTCGTGCTCCCGACGGTGATTATCGCCGCGCGAGAGGCGATCAGGGCCGTGCCGTCGTCGATCCGCGAGGGCTCGCTCGCCCTCGGCGCGACCCGGTGGCAGACGGTGCGCCGGCAGATCCTCCCCGCCTCCGTTCCGGGGATCGCCACCGGGGTGATCCTGGCCATCTCGCGCGCGATCGGCGAGACCGCCCCGCTGTTGCTGGTCGGCGCCGCCGTCTTCGTCAGCTTCAACCCGTCGGGCTTCTTCGACGGCTACACGGTCCTTCCCGTGCAGATCTTCACCTACTTCTCGCGGGCGCAGGACGAGTACATCGTCCTTGCCGCGGCGGGCATCATCGTGATGCTCGCGCTCCTGATCGCGATGAACTCGTTCGCGATCTGGCTTCGCAATCGCTACGAGCAGAAGTGGTAGACGATCCAAGGTGGACGAGCAGGTGACCGAGCGGCGCCAAAGACAGGGCGACGACGCCGAACGAGCGACCCGGAGCGACCACGTCGGCGGAGGGCACGGCCGCGAGGACGGCGGCGGGTCGGCGGAGGGCGCGCTTCCGTCGGTCCAGGAGACCGCTGTGGAGTCGCAGCGGCGAAAGGGCGACCCGGCGGCCGCGACCCGGCGCGACGTGCTGTTCGCCATCGAGGGCCTCTCGGTGCGCTACGGAAGCCAGCCGGCGATCGAGAACGTCTCCTTCGACATCCTCGAGAACAACATCACGGCGCTCATCGGCCCGTCGGGATGCGGAAAGAGCACGCTCATCCGCTGCTTCAACCGGATGAACGACCTGATCCCGTCGGCCTCCGTCGAGGGCCACATCAGCTACCACGGCGAGGACCTCTACGGTCCGGCCGTCGACCCGGTGGAGGTGCGCAAGCGGATCGGGATGGTCTTCCAGAAGCCGAACCCGTTTCCCAAGTCGATCTACGACAACATCGCCTTCGGCCCCCGGATCCTGGGGATGAAGGACGACATGGACGGCATTGTGGAGCGCGCCCTGACCCGGGCAGCGCTCTGGAACGAGGTCAAGGACCGCCTCGACGAGAACGCGTACGGCATGTCGGGCGGACAGCAGCAGCGGCTCTGCATCGCCCGGTCGGTCGCGATCGAGCCCGACGTGATCCTCATGGACGAGCCGTGCTCCGCACTCGATCCCATCTCCACCGGACGGATCGAGGACCTGATGATCGAGCTGAAGGAGAACTACTCGATCGTGATCGTCACGCACAACATGCAGCAGGCGGCGCGCGTCTCGGACATGACCGCGTTCCTCATGGTGGCGCTCGACGACCAGGAGGAGAACCCGCGCGGGCGACTCGTCGAGTACGACCAGACCGAAAAGGTCTTCACCAGGCCTTCGGACGAGCGCACCGAGCTCTACGTCACCGGCCGGGTCGGCTGATGCCCGCGACCACACGCGTCCACTTCCAGGAGGAGCTCCAGCGGCTCGAGGACCAAGCGCTCGGTGGGCTCGACCTGGTCGTCGCGACGCTCGACCGCACCCTCGAGGCGCTCGAGCAGCACGACACCGAGCTCGCGGCGATGATCGTCGAGGACGACGACCGCATCGACGGCCGCTACCTCGAGGTGCACCAGGGCGTCCTGTCGCTGCTCGCGCTACAGGCGCCGGTGGCGACCGACCTGCGGCTCGTCGCCGCGGTGCTGGACGTGATCAAGCACTTCGAGCGGATGGGCGACCAGTGCGTGAACATCGCCAAGCTCATCCCGCTGGCCGGGCACGAGCCGCCGGCGCGCGACGAGATCATGTCGCGAGTGATGCAGATGGGTCGCCAGGCCTCGTCGCAGATCTCGCAGGCGCAGCAGGCCTTCGCGCTGCGCGACGCCGGGCTCGCCGAGGACCTGCCGCGTCAGGACGAGCAGATCAACAAGCTCAACCGCGAGGTGTTCCGGCTTGCGCTCGACGCCGGCGACGATCACGACACCCGCGAGTGGGCGATGACCATGCTGCTGGTGGCGCGCGCGCTCGAGCGGATCGGCGACAACGCGGTGGACATCGGCGAGCAGACCGCGTTCGTCGTGACCGGGCTGTTTCGCGAGTTCACCGACGCGTCGCACCCGCCAGCGGCGGGCGGCGCGTCGGAGTAGCGGCGGCCCGGTCCGGCGGATCAGCGGCGGGCGGCGCGTCGGATTAGCGGCCCGGCCCGGTCCGCCGGGTCAGCGGCCGCCGGGCCCGCCGGTCAGTCGCCGAGGATCTTGATCTCGCCCCGCATCTGCTCGGGGTGGATCTCGCAGATGTACTCGACGGTCCCGATGTCGGCGAACGACTGCTCGTAGGAGTCGCCGCCGGCGATGTCGCCTGAGTCGAAGGGGGTGCCGGGGCCGGAGACCTCGGTCACCGTATGGTCGGTGTCGTCCTGGTTCTGCCAGCGGACCGTCTGGCCCCCGCGGATGCTCACGCTCTCGGGGTCGAACTGGATGTCACGCATCTCTACGACCACGGTACGCGCCCCGCCCGGGCTCGAGATCTCGCCCTGGGGTTCGGTGACCGTCGTCTTGTCGTTGAGCTCCTGGATGGCGAAGTAGATCGCGAACGCGCCCGCGGCGAAGGCCACCAGCAGCATGAAGATCCTCCCGATCGTCACGATGCGGGAGC
>JAPSGP010000536.1 GCA_031177445.1 Acidimicrobiia bacterium | reverse complement strand
AGGCGTTCCGCGATCGCCCGCAGTGCCCAGGGGTTGCTCTCGGCGAAGAACTTGCGGATCTCGGGATCGGCCACGTAGGCGCCGGTCACCCGCTCGTACATCCAGTCCTCCACCACCTGGGCGGTGGCGTCGTACCCGAAGAGGTAGTCGACGGTCGCCGCGAGCTCGAACGCGCCCTTGTAGCCGTGCCGCCGCATGGCGTCGATCCACCGGGGGTTGAGGACGCGGCTGCGCACCACACGCGCCGCTTCCTCCGCGAGCGAGCGCACCTTCGGGTCGGCGGGATCGGCGGTGTCGCCGAACCACGCTCGCGGTGAGGATCCGGTGAGGGCGCGCACCGCCGCGATCATCCCGCCGTGATCCTGGAGGTAGTCGTCGGAGTCGAAGATGTCGTGCTCACGGTTGTCCTGGTTCTTCACCGCGACTTCGATGGCGGCGAACCGGCGTCGCATCGCCTCCCCGGCGGGCGCGCCGTGCCGGTCGCGGCCGTACGCGAAGCCGGACCACGCGAGGTACACGTCGGCGAGGTCGGCGTCGGTCCGCCACGACCGGCGCTCGATCACCGGCAGGATGCCCGATCCGTAGCCGCCCGGCGGCGGGCCGTAGAGCCGAGGGTCGGCGCTGCCGGTGCCGCGCACAGGGTTGTCGTCGACCGCCTCGTCGAGCGATGCCGCCAGCCGCACCGCGTCGTCGAGCAGGTCGATCACGTGCGGGAACGCGTCGCGGAAGAACCCACTGATCCGCAGGGTGACGTCGACACGCGGACGGCCGAGCTCGGCGAGCTGGACCGGCTCCAGCCCGGTGACCCGCCGGCTGTCCGCATCCCAAGTCGGCCGTACTCCGAGCAGGGCGAGGGCCTCGGCCACGTCGTCGCCCATCGTACGCATCGCCGCCGTGCCCCAGAGCACCAGACCGACCGTCTTCGGGACGCGGCCGGTCTCGGCGACGTGTCGGTCTACCAGCCGCTGGGCGAGGGTGCGGCCCACATCCCACGCCAGGGGCGACGGGATCGCCTTGGGATCGACGGAGTAGAAGTTGCGGCCCGTCGGCAGCACATGCGCACCGCCCCGGCTCGGTGCGCCGCTCGGTCCCGCGGGCACGTAGCGCCCGTCCAGCCCCGTCAGCAGATTGTCGACCTCGTCGGTCGCCCGGCGCAGGTTCGGCACCAGCCGCTCGGCCACCCACGTCAGCGTCGGGTCGGCGGTGCTCTCGGGCCGCCAGCCGCCGGCGGCGAGATCCTCGACCTGCGTGCGGCAGCGCGCTTCGACGGCGTCGACCTCGACACGCGAGGCGCGTCCGAGGTCGACGCCGAGCTCGTGCGCGGTGGTGACGCGCAGCGACGGGACGTCTCCCTGCGGCAGGCGCGTGATCGCGAGCACGGAATCGACGAGCGCGTCGTCGACGGGAGCATGCCCGAACACGTGCAGCCCGCCACGGATCTGCGCGTCCTTCAACGCGCACAGATACCCGTCGACGTGCAGGAGCATCTCGTCGAACTCGTGGCCGTCGGGGGCGTGGTCGCCGAGCTCGAGGTCGCGATGGATCTGGGCGTCGACGAGGAGGCCCCACACCTGGGTCCGCAGCGCCGGCAGCTTGGCCGGGTCCATCGCCGCGACCTGAGCGTGCGTGTCGAGCAGCTCCTCCAACCGGGCGAGGTCGTCGTAGAGGTCGGCACGCGTCAGGGGCGGTGGGAGGTGGTCGATCACCACCGCGTGACTCCGGCGCTTGGCCTGGGTGCCCTCGCCGGGATCGTTCACCACGAATGGATAGAGCAGCGGCAATTCGCCCAGCGCGACGTCGGGGTAGCACTGATCCGACGGCGCGAGCGCTTTCCCCGGGAGCCACTCGAGCGTCCCGTGCTTGCCGAGGTGCACGACCGCGTCGGCGCCCCACCCGCCGTCGTCGCGGGCGAGCACGAGCCAGCGGTAGAACGCGAGGTAGTGGTGCGGCGGGGGCAGATCGGGCGCGTGGTAGGTGCCGATGGGATCGGCGCCGAAGCCCCGCGGGGGCTGGATCGTCAGCAGTACGCCGCCGAAGTCGAGCCCGGGGAACACCAGCGCGTGGTCGTGCACGTAGACCTCGCCCGGCGCCTGGC
>JAPSGP010000535.1 GCA_031177445.1 Acidimicrobiia bacterium | reverse complement strand
GGCCGCGGTGGCGTCATCGTCGACGTCGCGCAGTGCCGTTGCGATCAGCGCCGCGATCTCCGCCATCTCGGGCTCGCCCATCCCGGCGGTCGTCACCGCCGCGGTTCCCAGCCGGAGGCCGCTGGTCACGAACGGCTTCTCCGGATCGTTGGGAATCGCGTTCTTGTTGACGGTGATGCCGGCGCGGTCGAGCGCCTCTTGGGCAACCTTGCCCGTGACGCCGAAGGGACGCAGGTCGACCAGCATGAGATGGTTGTCGGTGCCGCCCGAGACGATGCGAAAACCTTCCGTGGCCAGCCCCTCGGCGAGCGCCTGCGCGTTCCGCACGATGCCGGCGGCGTAGTCGCGGAACCCAGGCTGCGCCGCCTCGTGGAAGGCGACGGCTTTCGCCGCGACCACGTGCATGAGCGGGCCGCCCTGAAGACCCGGGAACACGGCCTTGTCGATGGCGGCCGCGAACTCCTCGCGACACAAGATTGCTCCGGCGCGCGGCCCCCGCAGCGTCTTGTGGGTCGTGAGCGTCACCAGATCGGCGTACTCGGCTGGCGACGGGTGCGCACCGCCTGCGACCAGCCCGGCGATGTGGGCGGCGTCGACCATCAGCAGCGCGCCGACCTCGTCGGCGATCTCGCGGAACGCGGAGAAGTCGATGATGCGCGGGTACGCCGTAGCGCCTGCGACGACGAGCTTCGGGCGCTCGCGTCGGGCGACGTCGCGGATGACGTCGTAGTCGAGCGTCTCGGAATCGTCGTCGACTCCGTAGGCGACGAAGTCATAGAGCCGTCCGCTGAAGTTCACCGGCGAACCGTGCGTGAGGTGCCCGCCTTGGTCGAGGCGCATGCCCATGACCTTGTCGCCGGGTTCGAGCAGGGCCAGGTACGCCGCCATGTTGGCGTTCGCACCCGAGTGGGGCTGGACGTTGGCGTGCTCCATGCCGAACAGCTCGCACGCTCGGGCGCGAGCGAGCTCTTCGGCGTCGTCGACGACGTAGTTGCCGCCGTAGTAGCGCTTGCCCGGGTAGCCCTCCGAGTACTTGTTCGTGAGCACGCTGCCCTGGGCGGCCAGCACCGCCGCCGACGTGAAGTTCTCGGACGCGATGAGCTGGATCGTGGTGTTTTGGCGCTCGACCTCCCGCCGAACGATGCTGGCAAGCTCGGGGTCGGTGGCCGTGAGGGCTTCGAAGGGGTCCATCACGCTGCTCCTTCACCTTCGATCTCGGCGATCTGTCGCACGCGTCGCTCGTGCCGGCCTCCTGCGAAGGGGGTCTCGAGCCAGGTCTTCAGGATCTCGGCCGCCAACTCGTCGGCGACGATGCGCCCACCCATGGCGACCACGTTGGCGTCGTTGTGCTCTCGAGCGAGGCGTGCCGTACGTGGATCGTTGCACAGCGCGGCCCGTACCCCCCGCACTTTGTTGGCTGCGATCTGCTCTCCCTGCCCCGACCCGCCCAGCACCACGCCGCGGTCGGCGGTACCTGCGGCGACGGCACGCCCGACGGCGGCACAGATCGGCGGGTAGTCGACCGCTTCCTCCGAGTGTGTCCCAAAGTCTTCGACCGCGTGACCCCCCGCCTTGAGCACGACCTTGAGGTGCTCCTTGAGCCGGTAGCCCGCGTGATCGGAGCCGATTGCGATCTTCACAGCTGTGCTGTCCTTCGTCGGCGTCGAACGGCAAAGCCGCAGACGCCTCCCCGTTTTCGGCTCGCGGCGCGCTCGCCTCGGACGTCGGCTTCCTTGACACGGCCAGTGTACGGAACAGCCGTACGCTCCAGTCGGTGCTCGACGACGACCTGCCCAAGGTGACCGCGGCGATGCTGCGCCGCTCCGAATCGATGTGCGGGTTCCGGCTGTCGCACGAGCACGCCAACCACCGCAGCAACAGGCTCGGCACCGGAAGGTTCCGACTCGCCAACCAGATCGTCGAGCACGCTCGGGTCGCTCAGCTCGAGCTGGGCCCGCCGCGAGCAGCCGCGTTCCAGCCGCTCGGGCTGGAACCGGAGGAGGTACGCGTCTACGAGCACGCGGCCGCCACCTACCTGCAGCTGTTCGGTGATCGGCGGGCGCGCAGCATCGATCTCGACGCGTGGGAGACGCTCGTGCCCG
>JAPSGP010000248.1 GCA_031177445.1 Acidimicrobiia bacterium | reverse complement strand
AGATCGTGTACTCGGTCGAGCGGAACAACCCCGAGGTGCACCTCATGGTCTTGCTCGTGGACGAGCGGCCCGAAGAGGTCACCGACATGCGCCGGCACGTCCAGCGGGGCGAGGTCGTCGCGAGCACGTTCGACCGCCCGTCCGACGAGCACACCCAGGTCGCGGAGCTCACGATCGAGCGCGCCAAGCGGCTGGTCGAGCTGGGTCACGACGTCGTGATCATCCTCGACGGCATCACCCGGCTGGCCCGGGCCTACAACCTGTCGGCGCCGGCCTCGGGGCGGATCCTCTCCGGTGGTGTCGACTCGACCGCGCTGTACCCGCCGAAGAAGTTCTTCGGCGCCGCCCGCAACATCGAAGAGGGTGGATCGCTCACGATCGTCGCGACCGCGCTGATCGAGACCGGCAGCCGGATGGACGAGGTGATCTTCGAGGAGTTCAAGGGCACCGGGAACTTGGAGCTTCGTCTCGACCGGCGGCTCTCGGAGCGCCGGATCTATCCGTCGATCGACGTCGAGGCCTCGAGCACGCGGCACGAGGAGCTGCTATTCGACCGCAACCAGCTCCAGCAGGTCTGGAAGCTGCGTCGGGTGCTGAACGCCCTCGAGGACGGCAAGGGCCTCGAGCTCCTGATCGACAAGATCCGGACCACCAAGAGCAACGACGAGTTCCTGGCCGAGATCGCGAAGGCTCCCACGCCGGGGTCTTGAGCGATCCCTGCCGTACACTGGAGACGTCATGAAGACCGACATCCATCCCGACTACGTCGAGTGCACCGTGCGCTGCTCGTGCGGCAACACGTTCACGACCCGGTCCACCGTGCCCGAGCTGCGGGCCGAGCTGTGCTCCGAGTGCCACCCCTTCTACACGGGCAAGCAGAAGCTGGTCGACACCGGTGGTCGGGTCGAGCGCTTCCAGCGCCGTTACGCCAAGCAAGGCGGTAAGGCAAGGCGTTGAAACCCGCGTCGTCAGAGCCCCGCAACATGGGCGGCCAGGCCGTCATGGAGGGGGTCATGATGCGCGGCGCCAGCTCGTGGGCGGTGTCGGTGCGTACTCCCGAGGGCGAGATCGAGACCGTCGTGCACGACGCGCCTCGGTGGTCGGAGCGCTACTCGAAGTTCCCGCTGCTGCGCGGGGTCATGATCCTGGCCGAGTCGCTGTCGTTGGGATTCAAGGCGTTGGCGTGGTCGGCCGACCGTCAGGTCCCCGAGGAGGAGCGGCTCTCCAAGGGCGTCATGGTCGGCACGATGGCGTTCTCGCTCGCCGTGTTCATGGCGATCTTCATCCTGCTGCCGGCGTTCGGTGCCCGTGGCGTCGACCGCTGGATCCCGCTCGACGGGTTCTGGTTGCACGTCGGCGAGGGTGCCCTCCGGCTCGCGCTGTTCATCGGCTACCTGCTGCTCATCGGCCGGATGCACGACATCAAGCGCGTGTTCCAGTACCACGGCGCCGAGCACAAGTCGATCGCGGCCTACGAGAACGGCGTCGAGGTCACGCCGGAGTCGGCGCAGCGGTTCACCACTGAGCACGTCCGCTGCGGCACGAACTTCCTCTTGACCGTGATGCTGATCACGATCGTCGTGTACTCGTTCGTGGGCCGTCCCGGTTGGGTATTGCTGATCGCGTCGCGCGTGTTGCTCATCCCGGTGATCGCCGGCCTCGCCTACGAGGTCATCCGGTTCTCCGCCAAGCACATGGACAGGCGCTGGGTGCGCGTGCTGATGCGCCCGGGCTTGGCGCTGCAGCGGCTCACGACACGCGAGCCGACGCTCGACCAGCTCGAGGTGGCCATCGTCTCGCTGCGGGCGGTGATGACTGCCGAGCAGCTCGCCGAGGTCGAATCCCGCGCCGGCCAGCAGCTTGCCGGCCCGCTCCCCGCGTTCCGCGGCGCGGTCTAGCGACGCCGTTCAGGCAGGGCGCATCCACGCGCCGATGCCAGAGCGGAGGGCACCGGTGGCGAGCTCGACGAGCTCCTCGTCGCGGTCGGGGTCGCCGAACTCGAGCCAGTTGAGAACGGCTTCGACGAGGTAGCCGACGATCGTCTGGGCCGCCCACTCGTGCAGCTCGGGTGCGATACGGCCGTCGAGGAGCGCGCGGGAGGCGTCGACCGCATGCTCGCGGAGCTCGTGGGCGTACTCGGCGAACTCGGGCTCACGGGCCGCATGGCGCCACAGGAGTCGGAAGCCCGCCGGGTCTTCGCGCGCGACGGTGAGCATGGTGCGGGCGCCGACGCCGTCTTCGGGCCCGCCGGCGTAGGCGGCGATGAACTCCTCGGCGAGGCGGTCGAAGACGCGCTGGAGCACCGCGCGGTAGAGCTCTTCCTTCGAGTCGAAGTGGCGGTAGACGATCAGCTTGGTGATGCCGGACGCGGCGGCGATGTCCTCCATCGAGGTTGCGGCGTAGCCGGCCTGCGCGAACGCGCTGGCGGCGCCGCGCAGGATCGCCTCCTGGCGCTCGGCCCGGGGAAGCGGACCCGAAGCCGGCCGCGGTTGCGTCTCGGTGACCATAGGTATACTCTGCAGTATACACTGGTCGGTGTACCTGGCAACGTTCGGGAGCGCGCATGACCAACCTCCAGCTGGAATGGTCGGAGCCGGAGCTGCTCGCCACCGACGACGTCGTCGAGCCGTTGTTCGCGGCCGGGGTGCGCTGCCACGGCGGGTTCGACGTCGACGGCAACTATCGCTCGCCGCGCACGCGGTTCCGAACTCCCGCCATCGAGGCGTGGCAACGCAACCACCGCGAGCAGTGGGGGACCGAGCTCCTCGACACGCCGCTGTCGACGTGGCCCGAGACCTATCCCAATGTCGCCCAGGCCAAGTTCCTCGTTCGCGAGCGCGTGCGCGCGCCGATCGTCACGACGCTGACGCGCATCGGTACCGTCGAGGGCTTCGGGGCGATGATCCGCTATGCCACCGTCGACGACCCACAACGGTTCTTCGTCGAGGACATCTCGGAGACGGCGCTCGCGCATTTGCAGCGCGGCTTGTTCGAAGCGCATGCACGCGACGAGGCGGGGTTCGAGACCGAGGCCGGGCACAAGCAGATGTGGTACGCCGCTCGCGACATCGCGTTCGAGCACCCGGCCACCGAGGACGAGACGGCCGAGATGTTGAAGCGGCTGGGGCTGTCGAGCGGAACCGGGAGTGCTCCCGACCCGGAGGAGATCCGCCGCCGGATGCTCGAGACCCGGGTGTTCGACGACCTCGATCTCGGCCTCGAGATGCTGGTGCAGCGGATGATCAACATCCTGCTGATCGAGATCTCTGCGTTCCACACGTTCGTGTGGGCGGAGACGCTCCTGTCCGACGACGAGCTCGTGGCCGGCGACGGCGAGGCGGCCCGCATCGTGTCGTACATCCGCCAGGACGAGTCGCCGCACGTCGAGTACCTCAAGACCGCGCTGAGCGAGATGCGCGAGCGCACGTTCATCGGCGAGTCCGGTCGCCACTACCCGGGTTCCGAGATCGTCGGCATGCTCTGGGAACGCGGCCTCGAGGAGTCACTCGGGGTCCGGCGGGAGCAGAACCTCGCCGTGACGCTGCGCGAAGTGGAGCGGGCGGTCGAAGGCAACGCGCGACGCGACGATCTCCTCGAGGAGTTCCACGAACTCGGCAGCATCCGTCCCGCCGGCGACGGCGACTTCACACCCGTCGCCACGTACTAGAAGGGGCTGCTCGTGAAGTTCGGGCTGTTCTACGAACACCAGCTGCCGCGCCCGTGGGCGGAGGACTCCGAGTACGAGCTGCTGCAGCACGCGCTCGAGCAGTGCGAGTTCGCCGACCGCCTCGGGATCCACGCGTGTTGGGAGGTCGAGCACCACTTCCTCGAGGAGTACAGCCACTCGAGCGCGCCCGAGGTGTTCCTCGCCGCGGTCTCACAGCGTACGAAGAACATGCGGCTCGGGCACGGCATCGTGCAGACGCCGCCTCCCTTCAACCACCCGGCGCGGGTGGCGGAGCGGATCACCACGCTCGATCTCGTCTCCGGCGGCCGGGTGGACTTCGGCACCGGCGAGTCGTCGTCGGAGGCGGAGCTGGGTGGCTTCCTGATCGACCCCATCGAAAAGCGTGAGATGTGGGAAGAAGGACTACGGATCGCGGTGCGGTGCATGACCGAGGAGCCGTTCACCGGGCACGCGGGCAAGCACGTCACGATGCCGCCGCGCAACGTGGTGCCGAAGCCGCGCCAGAAACCGCACCCTCCCATCTGGGTGGCGTGCAGCCGGCGCGACACGATTCGGCTGGCGGCGCAGAAGGGCATCGGCGCCCTCACCTTCTCGTTCATCGATCCGGAAGAGGCGGTGCACTGGGTCACCGAGTACCACGAGGTCCTCGCCCGTGAGGGTGTGCCCGTCGGCGACGCGGTGAACCCGAACATCGCCTGTGTCACGCCGTTCATGTGCCATCCGCACGAGGGAGTGGCGCTCGAGCGGGGGCTCGAAGGCGGCAACTTCTTCGGCTTCTCGCTCGCGCACTACTACGTCTTCGGGCGGCACGAGCCGGGCAAGACCGACGTGTGGGCCGAGTACCAGCGCCGGCGCGCCGAGCACGGCTACGACCCCGAGACTGTCCAGGCGGCGGCGAGCAACGGCGACCGGCTGGGCGCCAAGGTCGTCGGGGAAGGCGTCGCCGGCCTGCGGGGCGCGGTCGGCACGCCCGATCAGCTGCGCGACTTCTTCCGTCGTTACGAAGAGGCGGGAGTCGACCAGGTGATCTTCATCGCCCAGGCGGGCAAGAACCGCCACGAGCACATCATGGAGAGCATCGAGCTGTTCGGGCGCGAGGTGCTCCCCGAGTTCCTCGAACGCGACAAGGAGGCGACCAGCGCCAAGGCGAAGCGCCTGGAGCCGGTCATCGAGCAGGTGATGGCGCGCAAGCCCGCCGAGGACCATCCGCCACTGCCATCCGACGACTACGCCTTTCCGGCGATCCCGCGCGCGATCGCCGACCGCAGCGGGTCGGACGACTTCCACAAGTTCCTCGACCAGGTCGCCGAGGACACCGCTGCCGGCGACAACACCGTCATCGAGAACGCACTCCGCGCCTGATCGCTACTCCCGAGCAGTTGACAGTCGGACCCGATGTATCGCGGACAACCGTCAACTGCTGCAGGGCCGTACCCTTGGAACCATGTTCGAACGGGTCGCCGACCTCGAAACGGAGCTGGAGAAGCTCGAATCGCGGTTGCCGGAGATCTACGCGTCCGGCGACCAGGCCGCCGCGCGCGATGCGGGCCGGCGCCACGTGGCGCTGAAG
>JAPSGP010000053.1 GCA_031177445.1 Acidimicrobiia bacterium | reverse complement strand
TTCACGAGCCCGATACGCTTCGCCTCGGCGGCATCGACGATCTCGCCGGTCATCGACATCTCCTTGGCCCGGGCCAGGCCGACGCGCTGGGGGAGCCGCACCGTCAGCGCTCCGCCGGGGAGTACGCCCACCCGGACGTGCGTGTCGGCGAAGTATGCGCGCTCGGACGCGACCAGGAGGTCGCACCCCAGCGCGAGCTCGAGGCCGCCGGTGAAGGTCGCGCCGTTGATCGCGCCGATGAGCGGCTTCTGCACACGTGCCACCCGGGTGACGCAGTCGCGGTCTTCGAACTGCGCGAAGTAGACCTCGCCGGCGGCCGCCTCCTTGAGGTCGACGCCGGTGCAGAACGCCGGATCGGCCCCGGTGATGATGCCGACGTCGACGGTCTCGTCTGCGTCGATCTCCTCGAGCGCGCTGAAGAGCGCCGGGATCATCCCGCCCCCGAGCGCGTTGCGCACCTCGGGGCGATTGAGGGTGAGCACGCGTACTCGATCGACCGTCTCCTGCAGCAGTACGTCGTCGCCAGCCATGCCCCATCCTCGCGTGACGCCGGCGGCTGGCGCAGGTGGTGTCGTGCCATGATCGGTCGGGTGGAAGAGCCGGTGCAGGAGCTGCTCGCCGAGGGTCGTTCGGCCCTGCGCGCCGGCGACGCCAAGGCGGCGCGTTCCGCCTTCGAGCGCGCCCTTGTCGAACCGGCGTCGGCCGACGTGCTCGAGGGCTTGGCCGGTGCCGCCTATCTCGTCCTCGACTTCCCGCGCGCGATCGAGGAGTGGGAGCGTGCGTATGCGGCCTACCGTGACGCCGGCGAGCACGTTGGAGCGATCCGCGTCGCTCGGACGCTCGCGTTCATGTACGGAGCAGTGGTCGGTGATGGCGCGGTCATGAACGGCTGGTTGGCGCGGGCGCAGTCCCTGCTCGCCGAAACCGATGACTCGCTCGAAGCCGGTTGGATCTCGCTCACGCGCGGCATGTTCGAACCCGATCGACTGCAGAAGGAGCGCTACTTCCGTGAGGCGCTCGACGCCGCCCGACGGATCGGTGACACCGATCTGCAGTTCGTGACGCTCGCCTACCTCGGCGCCAGCCTCGTCCACGGTGACCGTACCGAGGAAGGGATGCTGCTCCTCGACGAGTCGCTTGCCGCAGTGGCAGGAGGCGAGGTCGACGACTTCGGTGTGCTGGAAGAGATCTTCTGCCAGCTGTTCTCGGCGTGCGAGTACGCCCACGACGTCACCCGCGCCGATCAGTGGATCCGGATCGGTGAGGCGATCGCCGAGCGGAGGAACCTTCCCGCCGTCTCGGCCTTCTGTCGCACGCACTACGGAGGCGTCCTCACCGCCGCCGGTCGCTGGCCCGAAGCCGACGCCACGCTCACCGAAGCCATCCGCCTGTGGGGCCTCGGCTTCCGCTCGCTCCGTGCCGGCGCGCTCGTCCGGCTCGCCGACCTGCGGGTCCGCCAAGGGCGGTTCGAGGAAGCGGCGCAGCTGCTCGAAGGACTCGAGGTGCACGTGGAGGCGGCGTGGCCGCTCGCGGCCATGCACCTCGCCCGCGGCGAGAGGCCGCTCGCTCGCGACGTGCTCGAGCGCGCGCTTGACCAGGTCGATCCAGACAGCGCGACCGCGGCGCCACTACTGGCACTGCTGGTGGATGTGCATCTGGCCGAGCGCGCGGTCGACGACGCACACGCCGCCGCGGATCGGCTGGCACGATGCGCGTCGCTCCACTCGAGCGACTACCTCCTGGCCGTCTCCGCGCTGGCCCGCGGGCGGCTCTGCCTCGCCTCGGGAACCGGGGACCCGCTGTCCTGTCTCCGTGAGGCCCTTGCCGGCTTCGCCCGGGCGCAGATGCCGATGGAGTTGGCCCGCGCGAGGTTGGCGCTCGCCCACGCCCTCCTGACCGATCGCCCCGAGGTCGCGATGGCCGAGGCGCGAGCCGCCCTCGAGTCATTCGAGCAACTCGAGGCGGCCCGCGATGCCGACGCCGCAGCCGCGGTCCTGCGGACGCTGGGGGTACGAGCGGGCGCGACCCGGAAGAGCACCGGTGTGCTGACCAAGCGGGAGGCGGAAGTGCTCGAGCTGCTCGGCCACGGGCTGTCGAACCCGGAGATCTCCGACCGCCTCTTCATCAGTCGCAAGACCGTCGAGCACCACGTCGGCAACGTCTTGGCCAAGCTCGGCCTCCGGAGCCGGGCCGAAGCGGCGGCCTACGCCGCCCGATCGAAACCAGGACCCGAATAGGGGACCTCCCCGATGCGCCCTCGGCGGACACCTGTCATCGTCCGGCCTGCGAAGCGAACCAGCCGGGAGGGCAGGGACATGGCCAAGGAATACGACGCAATCGTCGTGGGGGCACGCTGCGCGGGATCGCCGACGGCGATGCTGCTCGCCCGGCAGGGGTACCGGGTGCTGGTCGTCGATCGGGCAACGTTCCCGAGCGACACCGTCTCGACCCATCTCATCCACGCCCCGGGAGTGGCGGCGCTGCGCCGGTGGGGACTGCTCGACCAAGTCGTGGCGACGGGCTGCCCGGCGATCGAGACGTACTCCTTCGACTTCGGGCCGTTCACGATCAGCGGGACGCCTCGGCCGAGCGACGGCGTTTCGACCGCGTATGCGCCGCGGCGGACGGTGCTCGACAAGATCCTCGTGCATGCGGCCGCGGACGCGGGCGCCGAGGTGCGCGAAGGCTTCACCGTGGAAGAGGTCGTCGTCCAAGCCGGATCGGTCGTCGGGATCCGCGGTCACGGCGAGAGCGGGCGGTCGGTCTTCGAGCGCGCCAGGGTTGTGATCGGGGCCGACGGCCGCAACTCCCGCGTCGCGCGGGCCGTCCGGCCGGAGCAGTACCACGAGAAGCCGATGCTGGAGTGGGCGTACTACACGTACTGGCGTGATCTCCCACTCGAAGGCATGGAGACCGTGATCCGGCCCGACCGGGGCTGGGGCGCCCTCCCGACGAACGACGGACTCACGCTGGTGGTTGTCGGCTGGCCGTATGCCGAGGCGAGCGCGTACAAGACTGACGTCGAGGCCAACTACCGCAAGACCCTCGAGCTCGCGCCGGAGTTCGCGGAGCGCGTGCGAGCGGCGACCCGCGTCGAGCGGTTCGCCGGCGGCGCGGTCGCCAACTTCTTCCGCAAGCCGTTCGGCGCGGGCTGGGCCCTTGTCGGCGACGCCGGCTACAACAAGGACCCGATCACCGCCCAGGGGATCAGTGACGCGTTTCGTGATGCCGAACTGTGCGCGGGGGCCCTCGACGAGACATTCACCGGTGTGCGCTCGTTCGAGCACGCGATGTCCGACTACCAGCGGACGCGCGACGCCGCCTCACTGCCGATGTACGAGTTCACGACGCAGCTGGCGACACTGGAACCGCCGCCGCCCGAGATGCAGCAACTTCTCGGTGCCGTGCACGGGAACACCGAGGCGATGGACGCGTTCGTGAGCATCGTCGCGGGCACCGTGTCGCCGGTCGAGTTCTTCGCTCCCGAGCACATCGACGGCGTCATGGCCGGGGCCGCGGCGATGTAGATCTCCCCGAACAGATGGCGGGCGTACCGCTATGAAGTGGTGATGCTCCTCGGAGCCGAGCGCTGAAGGGTCATCGTCGCTACACGGGCGGACCGGTCGGGCGCGTGGTAGGTAGGGCCGTCCATGGCTGCCCACCGGTGAGGAGCTCGAGGCCCTGAACGTCGGCGTCTACTTCGACCTGCGCAACCCGCCGCCGTGGCGTCAGGACCCAGCGCGCCTGTACAGGTTCACGCTCGAGATGTGCGAGGAGGCCGAGCGGCTCGGCGCCCACTCGGTGTGGCTGTCGGAGCACCATCTGTTCGAGGACGGCTATTTGCCTCAGCCGCTCACGTTCGCAGCGGCGGTGGCGGCGCGCACCGATCGTGTCCGCATCGGGACCGCGGTGTATCTCGCGCCGCTGCGGCCCGCGGCCGAGATTGCCGAGGAGGTGGCGGTCGTCGATCTCGTGAGCGGCGGGCGGGTCGACCTCGGCCTGGGCGCGGGATACCGGATTCCCGAGTTCGAGCTGTACGGCGCCGACATCTCGCGTCGCTACGGCACGACCGACGCCCGCGTGCGCGAGCTGCGCGCGATCTGGGCGGAGGGCCGGGTCACGCCGGCGCCGGCGCAGGCGCGGGTGCCGGTCTGGCTCGGTTACCAGGGCCCGAAAGGCGCAGCTCGGGCGGGTCGTTTGGGCGAGGGACTGCTCACGGCATCGGCAGTGCAACTCGAGCCCTACCTCGAGGGCTTGCGGGCGGGCGGGCACGATCTTTCGGCGGCCCGCATGGCGGGCGGCTTCCAGGGCTTCGTCACCGACGATCCCGACGGGGACTGGCCGGTGGTGTCGAAGTACCTCGCGTACCAGCTCGACTCGTACCGGTGCTACATGGTCGAAGGTACGGGCCAACCGGTGCCGAAGCCCGTCGACGCGGAGAAGGTGCGCGCTGCCGCCCTTGGCGGGCCACTGCGGGGCTTCTTCTTCGGCACGCCCGAGGACGCGCTCCCGGTGATCCGCGACCTCACCGCGGGCGCGCCGGTGGAGACGATCTTCCTGTGGGCCTCGCTCGCCGGCATGCCCGAGGAGATGGTGGCGCGCCACGTACAGACGATCTGTACCCGCCTCGCCCCGCTGGTCGCCGACCTCTGATCTTTCGACGCGTCGGGGAGGTCAGCCCTGTACGCGACGGCGCGCCGGCGCCCGACCTGCCGGCTGGGTTGGTGCCGGTAGCCGGGGCGCCGGGGTGATCGGGCAGGTGACCGGAGCGCCCGGCTTCACCTCGATCGACTCGCCCCAGTGCGAGATCTCGAGCGGCTCGTCGCCCTCGTGCACCGAGTACACCGCCTGCAAAGGCGTCACCTCGACCCGCAGCCGCCGGGCTCGGAAGACGATGGGGAAGGCCAAGCGCTCGAGCCCATCCGGGAGGCGCGGCGCGAACGACAAAACATCGCCGTGGTCACGCATGCCACCGAGCCCGGCGATCACCGCGAGGATCGCGCCCGCGAGCGACGCGATGTGCACGCCGTCGAGGGCGTTGCGCTCGAGGTCGTCGACGTCCATGAGCGCGGCCTCGCCCAGATAGTCGTAGGCGAGGTCGAGGTGGCCGATCTCGGAGGCGACGATCGACTGCACGCAGGCCGACAACGACGAGTCGCGTACGGTCAGCGCCTCGTAGTACTCGAAGTCGCGTCGCTTCTCCTCCGCTGTGAAGGCATCGCCCCGGACGAACAGCGCCATCACGAGGTCGGCCTGCTTCACGACCTGCTTGCGGTACAGGTCGAAGTAGTGTCGGTGCAGGAGCAGCGGATACCCGTCGGCAGGCGTGGCCTCGAAGTCCCAGCGCTCGTGCGTGATGAAGTCCTGGTCCTGGGGATGCACGCCCAGCCGATCGTCGTACGGGAGGTACATGGAGTCGGCCGCCGCCCGCCACGTCGCCGCCTCGTCGGGTTGGACGCCGAGACGCGTCGCGGTGTCGGGATCGCGCTCGACGCACGCGGCCGCGCTCAGCAGGTTCCGCTGCGCCATGAGGTTCGTGTACACGTTGTTGTCGACGAGCGCCGAGTACTCGTCGGGCCCGGTGACGCCGTTGATGCGGAAGTGCCCGTCGTCGTCTTCGCATCCCAGCGACGCCCACAGCCGGGCGGTCTCGACCAGCAGGTCGCAGCCCATCTCCCTGGCGAACTGCTCGTCGCCGGTGGCCGAGAGGTAGCGCCGCACCGCGTCGGCGACGTCGGCGTTCACATGAAAGGCGGCGGTGCCGGCGGGCCAGTACCCCGAACACTCCTCGCCGTGAATCGTGCGCCACGGCATCGCCGCGCCCCCCAGGCCCAGCTGGCGAGCCCGTTCTCGCGCAAGGTCGAGGGTCGAGTGGCGCCATGTCAGCGCGCTGCGCACGAGCTCGGGGCGGGTGTACGTGAGGACGGGGAGCACGAACGCCTCGGTGTCCCAGAAGGCGTGCCCGTCGTAGCCCGACCCGGTCAGACCCTTGGCCGGGATCGCGCGGTTCTCGACCCGGGCCGACGCCTGGAGCACCTGGAACAGCGCGAAGCGCAATGCCTGCTGGATCTCCGGGTCGCCGTCGAGCTCGATGTCGGCGAGCGCCCAGTAGACGTCGAGGTAGGTGCGCTGGGCCGCGGCCAGGCGGTCGAACCCCTCGGCGACTGCGTTCTCGAGGCTGGCGTCGACCTGGTCCCGCAACCACTCCACCGACTCCTGCGACGACCAGTGGTAGGCGAGGAGCTTGACCAGTCGCAGGCGCTGGCCCGGATCGAGCCGCGCCGAGATGGTGACGCGTCCGAGGTCGGGCTCGTTCTCCACCCGTGTCGTCGTCACGGCGTCGGTCTCGATCACGTGCTCCATGCCGGCGGCGAGGGCGAGCCCGCTGCGGCGGGTGGCGTGGGCGAGTACGACCCGCAGCCCGTTCTGCACCGACAGCTGGCTCACGAGCGCGCCGTCGAGTGCGGTTGCGTCCCGGGGATCGTTCCCGGAGGGCACGTCGCGCTGATTGGCGAGGAGGTTGCTCTGCAGTGCGACCCGCATCGGCACCTCGAGCGCCTCGACCTCGTAGGAGATCGCGGCCACGCTGCGCTTCTGGAACGAGACCAGCCGCCGGCTCGTCACCCGCACCGCGTGGCCGGCGTCCGATCTCCAGTGCACCTCGCGCTCGAGCTGCCCGGCGCGCAGGTCGAGGACCCGCTCGTGTCGCTCGAGCCGCCCCCGGTGCACGTCGAGCGGCTCGTCCTCGACGAGCAGCCGGATGAGCTTGCCGTCGGTGACGTTCAGCAACGTCTGCCCGTCCTCGGCGAAGCCGTAGCCGCCTTCCCCGTAGCTCAGCGGGTACGACTCGTAGAAGCCGTTGAGATACGTACCACTCAGCGCGCGTGGCTCGCCTTCGTCGAAGTTGGCGCGCAGGCCGAGGTGGCCATTCGACAGCGCGAAGACCGACTCGGTCTGCGCAACCATGTCGAGGTGGAGCTCGGTCTCCCGGAGCGCCCACGGCTCGACCGGGTAGGCGGGATGGTCGATCACGACGCGGGGAGGAGCTCGGCGAGGTCCTGGACGACGATGTCGGCGCCGTGCGCACGGAGCGCGTCGGCCTGCCCGACCCGATCGACACCGACCACAAATCCGAAGTGACCGGCTCGCCCTGCTTCCACTCCCGCGAGCGCGTCCTCGAACACGGCCGCGGCTGCGGGCTCGACGCCGATGTCGCGTGCCGCCGCCAGGTAGGTATCGGGAGCGGGCTTGCCTGCGAGCCCCTCGCGTTCGACAGCGACGCCGTCGACCCGCACCTCGAACAGGTCGGCGATCCCCGCGGCCACGAGCACGTCGTGGCAGTTGGCGCTGGACGAGACGACGGCCGTGTGCAGTCCGGCCTCGCGCACGGAGTGCACGTACCGGACCGAGCCCGGGTACGCCTCGACCCCCTGCTCGTGGATCAGTCCTAGGACGATCTCGTTCTTGCGGTTCCCGAGTGCGTCGACGGTCTCGGCGTCGGGAGGATCACTGGGCGTGCCGCGGGGCAGGCTGATGCCCCGGGAGGCGAGGAACGACTGGACGCCGTCGTAGCGCGGCTTGCCGTCGACGTATTCGTCGTACTCGGCGACGGCGTCGAACGGTTGGAACGGCTTCCCCGTACGTTCCGACCAGCCCTTCAGGAACTCGTCGAACATCTGCTTCCACGCGGCCGCGTGGACCTTGGCGGTCTCGGTGAGGACGCCGTCCATGTCGAACAAGCAGGCCGTGATCCCGTCCGGCAGGCTCGGCATGGGGCGAGAGTCTAAGAGTCGACGGGCATTGGACCGGGCGCTGGACGCGCCGGCACGACGTGGCGGGGACACCGGTGTAGAACGACGCTGTTCCTGTGACGAGGAGGTGGCATGCCGGCAGAGGCCCTCGAAGTTCAGCCCGTCGGCGTGGTGCGGGGTGGACGATCAGATGCGACCGACGACGGCTGGGGAGCGGTCGAGGCGGCGATCGTCCTCGACCGCACGAGGTTCACCGCCGACGCGCTCACAGGGCTTGAAGCGTTCTCTCATATCGAGGTCGTCTACCTCTTCCACCTCGTGCGCGACGACGAGATCAACCTCGGCGCGCGCCACCCGCGAGCACGGACGGACTGGCCCCGGGTCGGCATCTTCGCCCAACGGGCCAAGGCGCGGCCCAACCGGATCGGCGTGACGACCTGCGAGTTGTTGGGCGTCGCCGGGCTGGAGCTTCGAGTCCGGGGGTTGGACGCCGTCGACGGGACACCGGTGCTGGACGTCAAGCCGTACCTCGTCGAGTTCGCTCCTCGAGGGGAGGTGCGCCAGCCGGCGTGGTCGCACGAGCTCATGGGCCGCTACTGGTGAGGATGCTTGCTCACGCGAGCGAGTCGAGCACGGTCGTGGCGCCGGCGCCGCGGAGCACGATCGCGGAGGCTTCGTCGAGATGGCGACGCCACAGATCGATGGCGTCGACTCCCTTGCCGGCCCGCAGCAGCTCGAGCAGGCGGTGATGGGTACGGGTTCCGTCCTTGGCACCCTTCCGGGTCTCGGGCTGGTGACTCGTGCGAGCGACGTACGCCTCTCCTTGGAGCGAGATGACGTGGTCGATCATCTCCGCGAAGATCGTGAGCGTCTGGTTGCGGGCGACGTCGACCAGGAGACGGTGGAAGTCCTGCAGGAGGAGCGCCATCTTCGCCGGGTCATCGGCGTGCGCGTCCATCTCGTCAAGGTTGCGCTCGAGCGGCTTGAGCGCCGCCGCGCTGGGCTTCCTCGACGCCAGCATGGCGAGCGCGGCGAGCTCGATCGCCCGACGGCCGGCATAGACGTCGGCGAGCGTCGCGCCGCGGAACTGGAGCACCAACCCTGCATATCGGGCGGCGACATTGGCGTCGGGCGTGTGCACGCGCGCACCGCCGCGGGCGCCGCGGCGCACGCTGATCAGCGCCTCGGACTCGAGCACCCGGAATGCCTCCCGCAGGGTGGGGCGCGAGACGCCGAACTGGTCCATCAGCGCGCTCTCGGGCGGCAGCGCGTCGCCCTCCTTCAGCTCACCGCGGACGATCTGGCGCCGCAGATGCGAGGCAACGAGCTCGGCCGTCTTGGGCACGCGGACCGGCGACGCCACGGCCGCCAGGCTGACCTTCTGGTTCATTCAATATGTCCTTTGTGAGGTTTCGATGCTACGCCCGGCAGGTGACGAGGGACGCAAGATCCATAGAGCCAACTGCACAAACGCTGGGAGGACGCGGTCGATAGGTTGAAGGCGTGGGCCCGGAGTCCTCGCCACGCGTGCTCCGTCACGAATGGGGCCGAATCGAGGTCGACTCGATGGGTTCGTTGCGCGACGCCAAGCTGTGGCCGGGCGGCGGCCGGGCATGGGACTGGAACGAGACTGGCACGCGACACCGCCCCGGCATCCAGCCCGGAGACGTGCACGAGCTCCTCGAGCACGACCCTGCGATCGTGGTGTTGAGCCGCGGTCGCGAGCTACGACTCGAGACCTGCCGGGAGACCATCGACCTCTTGGAGGAACGCGGCGTACAGATCGTGCTCGACGAGACGGAGGCCGCGATCGCGGCCTACAACCGACTTGCCGCCGCCGGCGAGCGTGTCGCCGCGCTGTTCCATACGACGTGCTGACTGCCGGTACTCGTTCCGACGAGGAGCACGCATGGCTCTGAGCGAGCACGACGTCGATCCCGATCCGATCGTGCAGTTCCGCCGTTGGTACGCGGAGGCGGTGGGGGCTGCCGGCGGCGACGCGGACCACCTCGTGGTCGCGACCGCTTCCCCCGATGGCCTACCGTCGGCGCGGGTCGTCCTGCTGCGCGGCTTCGACGAGCGCGGCCTGTGCTTCTACACGAACTACGAGAGTCGCAAGGGCCGCGAGCTCGCGGACAACCCACGCGCCGCGCTCCTGCTGCACTGGGCCGCGCTCCATCGCCAGGTGCGCGCCACCGGGGTCGTCGGGCGCCTGTCGCCGGTGGAGTCGGAGACGTACTGGCGCAACCGGCCGCGGGCGAGCCAGCTCAGCGCGTGGGCGTCGCGGCAGAGCGAGCCGGTCGCAAGTCGGGCTGAGCTCGAAGCCGAGGTCGAGCGCCTCGCCGCCCGCTTCGGCGAGGGCGACGTCCCGCTGCCGCCGTTCTGGGGCGGGTACCGCGTCGCTCCGTCGGAGTTCGAGTTCTGGGAGCACCGAGAAGATCGACTCCACGACCGCCTTCGCTACTGGAAGGCGGACGGCACCTGGACCCTCGAGCGCCTGGCGCCGTGACGACGTCTTGCGACGGCTAGCGGTCGACGAGCTCCAGCAGGTGTTTCGTCAGCTCACGGGCGTCACACCGCGAAGAGCGTCACCTCCAGTACGCGTCGCGCAGCACCCGCTTGTACAGCTTGCCGGTGTCGAGCCGGGGAAGCTCGCGGTGGAAGTCGACCGAGCGCGGGCACTTGTACGACGCCAGACGCTGCCGGCAGAACTCGAGCAGCTCGGCTTCCAGCTCGGGGCCGGCGTCGACCCAGTCGACCGGCTGCACCGCTGCCTTGACCTGCTCGCCCATCTCGGCGTCGGGCACCCCGAACACCGCGACGTCGAGCACCTTCGGGTGCGTCACGAGGACGTCCTCGGCCTCCTGCGGATAGATGTTCACGCCGCCGGAGATGATCATGAACGCCTTGCGGTCGGTGAGGTAGAGGTAACCGTCGTCGTCGAGGCGGCCCATGTCGCCCACGGTGCGCCAGCCGCGCTCGTTGTAGAGCGCTGCGGTCTTCTCGGGGTCGTTGTGGTACTCGAACGACAGCCCGCCGTCGAACCAGATCGTGCCGACTTCACCGATCGGCAGCTCGTTGCCGTCATCGTCGAGGATGTGAGGCTCGCCGATCATGGATCTGCCGACCGAGCCGGGATGCTCGAGCCACTCCTCGGCGGTGATGAAGGTCGCGCCGACGCCCTCGGTTGACGAGTAGTACTCGCTGATGATCGGCCCCCACCAGTCGATCATCTGTCGCTTGACTTCCACCGGGCACGGCGCGGCCGCGTGTACCACCGACCGCAAGCTCGACAGGTCATAGCCGCCGCGCGCCTCGGGGCGAAGCTTCAACATGCGCACGAACATCGTGGGCACGAACTGGGCGTGCGTGACCCGCTCCCGCTCGATCAGGGCGAGAGCGAGCTCGGGGTC
Organism: Acidimicrobiia bacterium; assembly: GCA_031177445.1. Classification (GTDB taxonomy): domain Bacteria; phylum Actinomycetota; class Acidimicrobiia; order IMCC26256; family JACDBD01; genus JAPSGP01. Next base: position 1,056 of record JAPSGP010000053.1, on the reverse strand, counting down.
GAACCGCTCCATCACGACGACCGTGCCGCCGAGACGGTGCGCGCCCATCGACCAGCCGACGGGCGCCGCGTGGTACAGCGGCGCCGGACAGAGATAGGTGTCGCCCTCGGCGAAGCCGATCGCCTGGAGGAACGGCACCGCGCCCAGCATGCCTTCCCCCACAGGCGGAAACGCGAGCGGCCGCTGGATCCCCTTCGGGCGACCGGTGGTGCCGGAGGAGTAGAGCATGAAGTCGCCCTCGCACTCATCTGGCACCGGCGTACCTGGCTGGCCGGCGGCGGCGTCCGGATAACACTCCCAGCCCCCGAGGTCTTTCGGGACGGAGTCGACCATGAGCCGTACCTCGAGCCCGGGGCACCGGGCGGAGTCGAACCCGCGCGCAACCCCCGCGAGCCTCGGACTCGACACCACGGCCGTGGCACCGCAGTCGTTCACGATGTACGCGGCTTCGTCGACTGTCAGGTGCGAGTTGATCGTAGTGAAGTACATGCCGGAGCGTTGCGCCGACCACGCGACCTCGAGGAAGCGGGGATGGTTCTCGAGGAAGATCGCGAGCACCGCACCCCGGCCGAGGCCGCGGCTGCGCAGGAGTTGGGCGAGGCGGTTCGAGCGCTGATCGAGCTGGTGGTACGTGATGGAGGCGCCGCCGGAACCAATGACGACGGCCCGCCGGTCGGGAGCTTGCTCGGCACGCAGGCTCAGGTGCACGAGCGTCTTGGCTACTCGAACTCGTCCAAGGCTGGCGACTCGGGCCAACCGGGCCTGAGCTCGGGGACGTCGCGGCCGAGGAGCTCGGGGCGCTCGATGCACTGGGCGCATGAAGGAGGCGAGACTGTCGCGATGACTGTGACCACTGGATCACCCGTCGACGAATCCGGTCTCGAGCCACTGCACGATCGGACCTATGCGGTGCGCGTGTACCGGCGCAACGAAGCGGAGATCGTCGCTCGAGGCACCGTGCACGACGAGAAGCCGGCCGGGCTTTACTTCGAGGGCGACCCCAACCCCCTGACGATGCACCACATGACGGTCGAGCTGACGATCGCGTTTCCGTCG
>JAPSGP010000247.1 GCA_031177445.1 Acidimicrobiia bacterium | reverse complement strand
CCTTCTTCGTGGGCGAGATCGTCGACGCCGACTTCCAGCACGACGAGGAGACGCCCGTCCTCCGCATGGAGGACACCCGCATGAACTACGGCGGGTAGTGATCTCCCGAGGCGTAACCGAGCGCGAGCTCTTCGCGCTCAGATACGACCCGAGCCGTCACTGGTTGATCTCGTTGAAGATGTCGATGAGCTCCTCGTAGCTGCCGTCGGCGGTCGCGCAGAGGTCGTCGACCTCTGCGGCCGAGTCGCTGAGCGCGGTCGGCACCTCGCCGCTGCCGATGATGCCCGGCACCGCGTCGATGAAGTCCGAGATGAAGGTGCGTGACGAGTCGCCACAGGCCTTCAGGTCGTCGGCGGCGCTCGCGGCCTGGCCGAGCAGCTCGCTCAGCGCCTGGCCGGTCTCCTGCGAGCCGCTGAGCTCGTTTTCGAGCGACGCGATCTCGTCCCGCGCGGAGCGGAGCTCGGCGCGCGTCTGGCCGAGTTGCTCGCGCGCCTCGTCTTTGTCGTCGGCTTCGCTGTTCTTCCCCAGGAAGCTGACGATGCCAAAGGCCAGTGCGGCGACCAGCAGGACCAGCACCACGATGAACGCGGGCGCCGGGATGCCGCCCTTCCTCCCGCCGCCGGGCGCACCGGGCCCGGGCGCCGGCGGCGGTCCGGGCGGGCCGCCCGGCGCCGTCGGACCGACCTGGGTCGGCGGGCTCGCGGGCTCTGCCGGCTGCGTGGGCGCGTCGCCCGGTGTCGACCCTGGCGGCGTCGGCCCCGGCGGCGGGCCCCAGGACGGCGTGGTGTCGGACATCGCAGAGCACTCCTTCGGGGCCGCGTGCTGCCCGTCGCCGGCACGTCGTGCCGAACCGGCGACCAGCGTATCGAGAGGGATCGCGCCCAGCGCGAGGCCGAGGACGGCGGCGACGCCTCCCGGTTACGCTCCGCGTCGTGCGGCGGCTTTGCCGACCGCCGGCGCAGGAGCCGGAGCTTGCGACGGCGACCAGAGGAGTACCGCCAGTGACAGACGTGAGCGAGCCGGTCCGGGTTCGCGGCATCGCACGCCGGCCCTCGCTCGTGCGCAACTGGCTGCACGTGCTTCGTACGACCAATCCGCCAGCCGGTCACGTCGACCCCGTGTCGCGCTGGCTCGTGCTGACGCGCGCCTCGGTGATCCCGATGACGCTCACGGTCGCGGCCATCGCCGGGCTCCTCGCGGTCTTCGACGACGTCCATGTGCGCTGGAGCCTGTTCACGCTCGCTGCCGCCGGCCTCGTCCTCGCGCACGTCGCCAACAACCTCATGAACGATTTGTTCGATCTCGAGGTCGGCGCCGACTCCAACGCCTACCCGCGCGCCCTCTACGCGCCCCACCCCGTGTTGTCGGGGATGATCAGCCGCAGGGGCTTGCTCCTCTCCGCGCTCCTGGTGAATGCCGCCGACCTCGCGATCCTCGTGGGGCTGTTCGTCGCCCGGGGGTGGCCGGTCGTCGCGTTCGCGCTGGGTGGATTCACCCTCTCGGTCGCGTACACGGCGCCGCCGTTGCGACTGAAGAAGCATGGTCTCGGCGAGCCGACCGTTCTCGTCGTCTGGGGCCCGCTCATGGTCGGCGGCACGTACTACGCCGCGGTGGGCGAGGTGACAGCCGCCGTCCTCGCGGCGTCGATCCCCTACGCGCTTCTCTGCACCACCGTGCTGATGGCCAAGCACATCGACAAGCTCCCGTGGGACGCGCCGGCAGGCACCCGCACGCTGCCAGTGATCCTCGGGGAGGCGCGCGCCCGAGTGCTGACCCAGGTGATGATGGCGTCCTTCTACCCGGTGGTGGCCGTGCTCGTCGTGACGCGCACGCTCCCGGTCGCGGCCCTGCTCGTGCTGCTGGCGCTGCCCAAGCTCGTCTCGGTGTGGGGGCCGTTCACGAAGCCGAAGCCGGCGGCGCCCCCGGACGGGTTCCCGATCTGGCCGCTGTGGTACGCGGCGTTCGCGTTCGTGCACACGCGACGGGCCGGAGGGCTGCTCGTCCTCGGTCTTGCCGCGGGCGCGATATTGGGCTGGTAGCGAAACGACTGATCCGCGGCGGCGAGCGGAGCGAAGACAAGAGAGAACCTGGGGGGATCGATGTTCGAGAGCACCATGCAGGACTTCCCGCTGACGGTCGGGCTCCTGTTCCGTCACGGTCGCACGGTCTTCGGCGAGAGCGAGGTCACGACGCTGGTCGGCGACTCCGTGCGCAGAGCCTCCTTCGCCGAGGTCGCCGATCGCGCCGAGCAGCTCGCGGCGGCGTTTCGCCGACTCGGCATCGCAGACGGCGATCGTGTGGGGACGTTCATGTGGAACGACCAGGCACATCTCGAGGCGTACCTCGCGATCCCGTGCATGGGCGCGGTGCTCCACACCTTGAACATCCGGCTGTTCGCGGAGCAACTCACCTATGTCGCGAACCACGGTGAGGACCGCATCGTCATCGTCGACGACAGTTTGGTGCCGCTGCTGGCGAAGGTCGCTCCCGATCTCAAGACCGTCGAGCACTACCTCGTCGTGGGCAACGGCGACGCGACCGCGCTCGAGGACGCGGCCGCCGGTGCCGACGTCCTGCGCTACGACGAGCTGCTCGCCGCCGAAGCGCCGGGGTTCGACTGGCCCGACATCGACGAACGGGCGGCGGCGGCGATGTGCTACACGAGCGGGACCACCGGCAACCCCAAGGGAGTCGTCTACTCGCACCGCTCGACCGTGCTGCACTCGATGTCGGTCAACGCAGCCAATGCGGTCGGGCTCACCGAACGTGATCGGGTCCTACCGATCGTGCCGATGTTCCATGCGAACGCGTGGGGCATGCCCTATTCGGCGTGGTTCGCCGGCGCCAGCTTCGTGATGCCGGAACGGTTCCTCCAGGCCGAGCCGCTGGCGAAGCTCATCGAGTCGGAGCGGCCGACGGTCGCGGGCGCGGTACCGACCATCTGGTCCGATCTGCTGCGCTACGCCGACGAGCACGGGACCGACCTGTCGTCGTTCCGCATCGTCGTCTGCGGGGGATCGGCAGTGCCGCGCTCACTCATGGAGCGTTTCGAGGAGCGGCACGGCGTGCGGATCGTGCAGGGCTGGGGCATGACCGAGACCAGCCCGCTCGCCGCGCTGTCCCATCCACCGCTCGGGGTTCCGCTCGGCACGCCCGAGGAGATGGACTTGCGCGCGCATACGGGCCGCGTGATCGGGGGGGTCGAGCTCCGGATCACCGACGACCGAGGCGAACCGCTGGCATGGGACGGCGAGCAGGTGGGCGAGATCGAGGTGCGGGGGCCGTGGGTCACCGCGAGCTATTACCGCGACCCGTCGCCGGAGAAGTTCGACAACGGTTGGCTCCGCACCGGTGACGTCGGCATGGTGACGCCCAACGGGTTCGTACAGATCACCGATCGCGCCAAGGACGTCATCAAGTCGGGCGGGGAATGGATCTCGTCCGTGGAGCTGGAGAACCTGCTCATGGCGCATCCCGACGTCATCGAGGCGGCCGTGATCGGCGTCCCCGATCCCAAGTGGAGCGAACGCCCTCTGGCATGTGTCGTCCGCGGCGCGGGCTCGTCGGTGACCGCCGAGCAATTGCAGGAGTTCCTGTCCGAGCGACTCGCCCGCTGGCAGGTTCCGGAGCGTTGGGCGTTCATCGAAGAGGTACCGAAGACGAGCGTGGGCAAGTTCGACAAGAAGGTGCTCCGAGCGCGTCACGGTGCCGCCGAGCTCGAGGTGGAAGTGCTGGAGTAGCGCGCCTATCCGTCCGGAAAACGGCGCAGACCTGCACTAACGTCAGCGCGCCGTGCGGACGAACGCGGTACGGGCACCGAGCCCGCGCTCTACCCGGGCGAGGCCCACGGTTCCGAGAAGCGCTCGCCGCGTTCGACGCGCCGAGCGCGTCAAGTCGCTCGCGCGCGTGCCCGACGGCCGCCTCCAGACCGCACTGATCTTCGCCGCGCTCGCGATCGCCGTGCTCGCCTTCGCGGGAGGGTGGCCTCGGGGACGACTCGTGCTCGACGGGCCCGGTGTCGAGATCTACCTCCGGCTCGCGCTCGACTCCGTGAAGGATCACGGGACCATCCCGTTCTGGTTGTCGGCGTTCTGGTCCGGGTCACCGGCGTGGGCGCTGGCACCGGCCGTGAGCTATCTCGGGGTGCTGCCCTTCGCCGAGGTGTTCGGCGTCGAGCAGGGCGTGATCGTGGCGATGGTCGTCGGCCAGATCGTTGGCGCGTGGGGTGCGTACGTCTTTGCCCGCTCGCTGTGGGGCGAAGGGCCCGCGCCCGCGCTCGCCGGATTGTTCTACGGGCTCAGCCCGGTGTTCGTGTCGCACACCGCGCTCTTCGGGCATCAACCGCCCGGGTGGGTGTACGCGGCCATGCCATGGATGGCGTGGAGCCTGCGGCTGACGCTGCGGCGCGGCGGCACGCGCTGGATCGCGATCTCGGCACTCATCACGTCGTTCGCGGTGCTGCAACAGGCCGAGCACGCGTACGGGCTTGCGTTGATCGCGCTCGCGATCGTCGTCGCCGAGCTCCTCGGCTCGCGCGTCACTCCTAGAGCTCCCTCGATTCGCGAGGTTCTCGGCCGCGCCGCCGCCGTCGTCGGCTTGAGCCTCGGGCTCTGCGCGCACTGGCTGCTTCCACTGGCAACGCTCAAGGGTTGGTTTGCGTTCAACCCACCCGAAGAGCTGCGCTTCACCCTCGGCCCGCGAGGCATCGGCGGCCTGCTCGGGTCATCGCCCAGCGCGTTCCTGACCCGACCGAGCGCGCTGTCGGGCCGCATCGGGTTCTTCAGCGTCGATCTCATCGACGACGGCGCGTTCTACCTGGGAGGCGTGCTCGTCGCGCTGACGTTCGTCACGGCGGTGCTCCTGGTGCGCAACACGCGCGAGGGTGCGACCCTAGGAGCGATCCTGCTCGCCTCGACGTTCGCGGTGTGGACGAGCACCGCGTTGACTCCGCTCGCCGACACCGACCTCTCCGGGATCGTTCCGTGCATGGCGGTGGGCTTGCTTGCCGGCCTCTTCGTTGCCGGGCTCTTCCAGCGCATGAACATCCTCGGTCTGGGGGCGGCGGTTCTGGCCACGATCGGTCTCGCGGTGGCGGTGCCGTACGTGGCGCCGTTCCGGGTGTTGCGGGACTTCGTCCCGCTGCTCTCCGACATTCGGTTCCCGCGCATGTACCCGATCGCAATGCTGGGCCTGGCGCTCGGCGGCGCTTACCCCGTCCATGTCGCCGGCCGCTGGCTCGCGACCCGGACCGAGATCGACCGGGTCGCGAG
>JAPSGP010000534.1 GCA_031177445.1 Acidimicrobiia bacterium | reverse complement strand
CGTCGAAGCGTTGCGGGCGCGCGGTCTGACCGTCTCGGCACGCAAGCCCGTGCAGTCGTTCGAAGACGGAAGCGAGCTCAGCGATGCCGACGTGCTCGCAGCGGCGACCGGTGAAGCGCCGCACGTGGTATGCCCGGAGCATCGCTGGTACCCGATGGGGCTCGCGCCGCCGATGGCCGCGCACGCGCTGAGCGCACCACCGTTCACGATCAGGGACCTCGTATGCGAGCTCGTCTGGCCCGACGCGCTCGACATCGGTGTGGTCGAGGGCGCCGGCGGCCTGCGTTCCCCGCTCGCGGCCGACGGCGACAATCTCGATCTGCTGCACGCGCTCCGGCCCGACGTGGTCGTGCTCGTGGCCGACGCCGAGCTGGGCACGATCAACGCGGTGCGGCTGACGATCATCGGACTGCAGCCGTACCGGCCGGTCGTAGTGTTAAACCGGTTCGACCCGGGCCGCGAGCTGCACCGCCGCAACCTCGAGTGGCTCACCGCGGTTGACGGGCTCGATGTGGTCACGACGCCGGTCGCAGTTGCCGATCGCCTGCGCCCGATCTGAACGTGGGCGCATCGCCGCACCGGACGACGCCGACGTCGCGGAGCCGGCCGGGGGAAACCGGCCCCGCGCGCCGTGCGTCCCGCGCATGATCAACGCCGCCCGTTTCGTCCCGGCGTCGCCGCTGTGAACACTGCGCGAACTCGATCCCCTTTTTGCGCATGTCGCAGCCGCGAGACGCGCCGCGCGCGGTTGCGCAGCGCTCACCGTGGGTGCGACATCGACCGCGCTTCGCGCGCCAACGTGTAGGGTCTCGCCCCGAAGCGGACGCGCGTGAGCGCGTCCGTTTGTGTGGGCGGGGAACGAGCGCGGGGAGTGGCATGCGCGGAAGGTTCGCCGTTTTCGCAACGGTTGCACTGTTTGCGGGGTTGGTCGGCGTGAGCAGCGCCGGGGGCGCGACCGCGCGTACTACCGCAAGCTCCGGAAACTGGTCGGATCCGGGCACATGGGTCGACGGCCAGGTCCCGCAGGCCGGCGACGCCGTCACAATCGGCGGCGGACACGAGGTCACGTACGACCAGAACGCGCCCGCGCTGGCCGGTGTCACCATCGCGGCCGACGCGACGCTGCGCTTCGCGCCGGATCAGTCGCTCACGCTCCAGTCGACCGGCAACGTGCTCGTCGAAGGGGTGCTGTCGATCCGGCCGTCCTCCGCCAGCGTCGTACAGACGGTGCACTTCGCTGGCGTGAACATTGCGGCGTTCGTCGGCGGTGGCATGGACCCCGTCGCCTCCGACGTCGGGCTGTGGGTCATGGGCGCCGGGAAGCTGGACGTCGCGGGCACACCGAGAACGGGTTGGGTGCGTGCTTCGGGAAACGTGCCGGCGGGGGCCACCTCGGTGCCGCTCGATCAGGCGCCGACGGGCTGGCAGGCCGGTGACGAGGTGGTCATCACGCCGACCGAGCCGCCGACCGTCGGCTCTGCGTCGTACACCGGTTTCGACGAGGCGGCTCTGACCAGCACGGGCCAGACGATCGGGCTCAACCGTGCCACCTCACGCCCCCACCCGATGGTGAACGGCCGCTGGACCGCGGAGGTGGCGAACCTCACCCGCAACGTGCGCATTCAGGGCGAGCCGGGTCGCCAGTCGCACGTGTTCATCCGCTCCTCGGTGCCGCAGGTCCTGAACTACGTGGAGCTCCGATACCTGGGGGTCGAGCACGTCGCCGGGCGCTATCCCGTGCACATCCACATGACCGGCGACGGCTCCCGGGGGACCGAGGTGGTGGGAACCGTCGTTCGCGACGCCGACCACCACGCGTTCGTCCCCCACAACGCGCATGGCATCACGTTCCGCGACACGGTCGCGTACAACATCACGAGCGACGCCTACTGGTGGGACCCGCCCCCGCATTCCGAGTGCACAAACCCGACGTGCCCGCCCTCGGCGAGCCACAACATCACCTACGAGCACGCGCTCGCCGCGAAGGTGTTGCCCGGTGGCAGCGGCCCCTCCACGATTCCCAACTCTTCTCGACTGACCGGGTTCGAGCTCACGTCGGGCAACGGTGATCGCGTCATCGACTCGACTGCGGTCGGTGTCCAGGGAACGA
>JAPSGP010000052.1 GCA_031177445.1 Acidimicrobiia bacterium | reverse complement strand
ATTCTGGGGTACCTATCAGTGAACTCACCGTTCGCGTGGAAGCTCCCGCGGACATCAGAAAAATCAATTGCTTCACCGGTCCGTTGGGCTCGAACTTGCCTTGCGCCGTGGCTGAGGCGAGCGGATCGACGGCCACGTTTGCGCAGCCCAACGTGCCTCCGTACTCCGGGCTGACCTTCACAGTCGCCCTCCCCAAGGGGGTCGTACCGCCACCGACACCGATCCTCGAAGAGCGTTTCAGCCTGGCGCGAGCGTTCTCGCTGACTCCGTTCACTGTCGGCTTCGGCGGCGCACTCCTCCTGCTGATCGTCGCTGGCTGGGCGATCCTCCAATACCGGTTCGGCCGGGACCGGCGCTACACCGGCTCGGCAGTCGACACCGCGTTCGGGAGTGCCACCGGCGCCGAGGAGCTCGTGCCCTTGGCCGGCAAGGGCGAGACGCCGGTCGAGTTCGTCCCGCCCGACGACCTGCGCCCGGGCCAGATCGGGACGCTCATCGACTTCAGCGCCAACCCGCTCGACGTCACTGCAACCATCGTCGACCTCGCGGTGCGCAAGTACCTCGTGATCGAAGAGCTCGCCGGCGAGGGCTGGACGCAGAAGCCCGACTGGAAGCTCACGAAGAAGAAGGAGCCCGGCGACGAGCTGAAGGACTACGAGCGAGAGGTTCTCGAGGCGCTGTTCCGCAACGGCGACGAGGTCGAGCTCTCGGACCTGCGCCAGAAGTTCGGCGCCCGTATGCGCAGGATCCAGAAGGCGCTCACGGACGACGCCAAGGCCCAGGGCTGGTTCGCGCGCCCGCCGAGCTCGACGCGGGTGCAATGGGGTTGCCTCGCGGTGCTCGTGCTCGTGTTCGGCGTCGGGTTGACCATCCTCCTCGCCGCCTTCACCCACGACGCACTGCTCGGGATCCCGGTCATCGTCGCCGGGATCCTGCTCATGTTCGGCGCCTACTGGATGCCGCAGCGCACCGCCAAGGGGACAGCGGTGCTGCGACGGGCCGACGGGTTCAGGCGCTTCATCGACGAATCGGAGAAGGAGCGGGCGCGGTTCGCGGAACGCAAGAACCTGTTCTCGGAGTACCTGCCCTACGCGATCGTGTTCGGTGCCACCGAGAAATGGGCCCGGGCGTTCTCGGGCCTCGACGACCAGCCGCCCGACACGTCGTCGTGGTACGTGTCGAGCCACGTGTTCACGTTCGCGGCGTTCTCGAGTGCGATCGACGGGTTCACGGTGTCGACGTCGGGCACGCTCACTTCGACCCCGCCTTCGAGCTCGGGGTCGAGCGGGTTCTCGTCGGGCGGCGGGTTCTCGGGGGGAGGCGGAGGAGGGGGGAGTGTGGGGTCGTGGTGACAGCGGAGTGCACGGAACTCGCGAGCGGGTTGAGGTTCCCCGAGGGCCCGGTGTGGGTGCCCGACGGGTCGGTGGTGTGTACCGAGCTGATGCGCGGCACCGTGGTCCGGGTACGTGACCGCCGGACCGAAGTGGTGTCGGAGTGCGGTGGGAGCCCGAACGGCCTCGCGGTCGGTCCCGACGGCGCGATCTACGTCTGCAACAGCGGCGGTTTCAGAAGCCACGAGCTCGGCGGCATGACGATCCCCGATACGTACCTGCCCGCCAACCACGCCGGCGGTTGGATCGAGCGCGTCGACCCGTCGACCGGCGAGGTCACCGTGCTCTATCGCGAGTGCGCCGGTCACGCGCTCATCGGGCCCAACGACCTCGTCTTCGACTCCTCGGGCGGCTTCTGGTTCACCGACCACGGCCGCTGGCGCGAACGGGAGAAGACCCACGGTGGGCTCTACTACGCGCGACCCGACGGCTCGTCGATTCGCGAACTGGTGTACCCGCTCGACGCGCCCAACGGCGTCGGACTGTCGCCCGACGGGTCGCGCGTCTACGTCGCCGAGACCTTCACCGGGAGGCTCTACGCCTGGGACCTCGCGGGCCCGGGTGAGATCGATCCCACCAACCCGGTGAGCGGGCACGGCGGCTACGTGCTGTGCGGCCTGCCCGGGTTCCAGCTCTTCGACTCGCTCGCGGTCGACTCTGCCGGCAACATCGTCGTGGGGACCCTCGTCACCGGTGCACTGACGGTGATCGCGCCCGACGGAGAAGTCGTCGAGCAGGTCCCGTTCCCCGACCCGATGGTGACCAACGTCTGCTTTGGCGGCGACGACCTCAGCACCGCGTCGTCACACTTTCGGCGACCGGCAAGCTGGTGTCGATGCCATGGCCACGCCCGGGCTTGCCGCTCGCGTTCTGAGTTACGGTTCGGTCGTGGCGGCGCCACAGCCGAACGAATCGAAGCAACCGAAGCAACCGAAGCAGAAGAGCGTCGTGCTGATCCTGGCCCGCGAGCTGGCGTCGAACATCGCAACGCCGATGTTCATCGTCGACCACGAGGGCACGCTCGTCTTCTACAACGAGCCTGCCGAGCGCATCGTGGGCGCGCCGTTCGCGCAGCTGGGTGAGATGCCCGCCTCCGAGTGGGGCGCCATGCTCAAGCCCGAGGACCTGCACGGCAACAAGCTGTCGCGCGCCAAGATCGCTCCCGGCGTCGCCCTCCTGGAACGCCGGCCCGAGCACCACGCGATCCAGATCACGGGTCTCGACGGCGCCAAGCGGCGACTTTCGATCACCGCGTACCCGTTGTTCGCGCGCGCCGACGAGTTCGTGGGCGCGGTCGCAATCTTCTGGGAGCACGACCGGGAGCACACGGCCTGATGTGGGCCCGCATCTGGGGCTGTCGGGGCTCGCTCGCCGCGCCCGGCCCCGAGACCGTCCGCTACGGGGGCAACACCTCGTGCGTCGAAGTCCGAACTGGTGACGGCGCGGTCATCGTGCTGGATGCCGGCACCGGCATGCGGGCCCTCGGGCTCAGCCTCGAGTCAGAGGGCGCCCGCGAGGTGCACGTGCTGCTCAGCCACCTGCACATGGACCACGTGCAGGGGCTGGGCTTCTTTCGCCCGCTGTTCCAGGAGGGCGTCGACGTGCATGTGTGGGGACCGCCGTCGACGGTGCAGCGGCTCGACGACCGCATCGCCACGTATCTGTCGCCACCGCTCTTCCCGGTCAGCCTCTCGCAGATCCCGTCGAACGTCACCTTTCACGACGCGGCCGACGATCCGTTTCTGATCGGTAGCGCGACCGTGACCGCGATGAACGTCGCCCACCAGGGCCCGACGGTCGGCTACCGCATCGAGGACGGGGGTCACTCCCTCGCGTACATCCCCGATCACGAGCCCTGCATCGGGGTCGATTTGCGCTCGCTCGGCCCGAGCTGGATCTCGGGTTACGCGATCGCGCACGACGTCGACGTGCTGTTGCACGACAGCCAGTACTCGGAGGACGAGTATCCCCGCCACGTCGGTTGGGGGCACTGCAGCATCGAGCACGTCGTCACGTACGCCGAGCTCACGGCCGCGCAACAGCTGGTGCTGTTCCATCACGACCCGCTCCACACCGACGACGACCTCGAGGCGTTGCGCGATCGTGCCCGCGAGCTCTGGGACGGCTCTGGTGCCGAGCCCGAGCTCGCCTACGAGGGCATGCAGATCGACCTGTCCGGCACCAAGGGACGCAACGAGGAGAAGGCATGGGACCACTCGAAGGCGTGAAGGTGATCGAGGTCGCGGGCATCGGGCCGGGTCCGTTCGCGGCCATGCTCCTCGCCGACATGGGCGCCGACGTCGTGCGCGTCGACCGGACGCAGGCCGTCGGCGCCGACTTCTCGCTGCCCAACCGAGAGGTCTTGAACCGTGGTCGCCGGTCCGTGGCGGTCGACCTGAAGAACCCCGACGGCGTCGAGACGCTGCTGCGCATGTGCGAGCGCGCCGACGCGCTCATCGAGGGCTTTCGTCCCGGCGTAGCTGAGCGCCTCGGCATTGGTCCCGAGACCTGCCAGGAGCGGAACCCGAAGCTCGTGTACGGCCGCATGACCGGGTGGGGCCAGGAAGGCCCGTACGCGCAGGCCGCCGGTCACGACATCAACTACATCGCGCTCGCAGGCGCGCTGGCGCACTTCGGACGGGCGGGTGACAAGCCCACGCCGCCGATCAACGTCGTGGGCGACTTCGGCGGCGGAGGCATGTTCCTCGCCTTCGGCGTGGTGTGCGCACTGCTCGAGGCCGGCCGCTCGGGCACCGGCCAGGTGGTCGATGCCGCGATGGTCGACGGCTCCGCCGTGCTGATGTCGATGATGTGGGGCCTGCGGGCGATGGGGGTGTGGGACGACGAGCGGGGCGTCAACGCCCTCGACACCGGTGCCCCGTTCTACGACACCTACGAGACCGCCGACCGGAAGTACGTGTCGGTCGGCGCGCTCGAGCCTCAGTTCTATGCCGAGCTGATCGAACGCCTCGGCCTCGGGGGCGAGGACCTGCCGGCGCAGATGGACCGTGCCGGATGGCCGAAGCTGCGCGAACGCTTCACCGCCGTGTTCCGGAGCAAGACGCGCGACGAGTGGTGCGCCGACCTCGAGCACACCGACGCGTGCTTCGCTCCGGTGCTCACGATTGCTGAGGCGCCCGACCACCCCCATATCCGGGCCCGGGCGACCATCGTCGCCCCCGACGGGACACCCCAGCCGGCGCCGGCACCGCGGTTCAGCAGGACGCCGGGCGCCGTTCCGCGCCCACCAGCGTGGCCGGGCCAGCACACCGACGAAGCGCTGGCCGACTGGGGCTTCGACCCGGCCGAGCTCGCCAAGCTGCGCGAGACCGGCGCGATCCGGTAGGCACCGGTCTCCGCACCCCGACCTAAGGGAGCGGCCCTCCGACCACAGGAAGCACCGCGGTGCAGCGCGGCGGAACCGCCAGCGCGGGGTCGAGCGCGTTCATCGCGAACCGCAGCGCGATCGGGTCGTAGACGATGCCCACGTGGTCCACGAGATCGAGGGCGCAGTGGTCCTGCAGGCGGATGTTGGTGACGCTCGCGCCCGACAGGAACTGCGACTGGTACGGCGTGACCACTTCGTCGTAGCGCCGGGCGGCTCCGAGAAGGGCTGGGTGGTCGCGACCGCGATCCCGTAAGCGAAGGAGTAGATCACCGGATGCGGACCGGTCTGCCCGGGGAGGCGGCACAACGACGAGCGACGCGCTCGCGACGAGTGCACTGAGGGCCCCCTACCAGCGCCGCACGAAATCGATTGAAGCTGTGGCCTCGAGCGAGCGTCCGTGGGCTCAGAGCTTGCGCAGCCGCACGGCATGCACGGAGTGGTCGGCGTTCTTCTCCAGGATCAGCCGGGCGCGCTCACGAGTCGGCAGGATGTTCTCCTGCAGGTTGACGCCGTTGATCGTGCGCCAGATGTCCCGTGCCACCGCGATCGCGTCGTCGTGGCCGAGCGCGGCGAAGTGGCGGAAGAAGGATCGCTCGTCCGTGAACGCTGTCTCGCGCAGGGTGAGGAACCGTTCGATGTACCACTGCTCGATGTCGGTCTCTTCGGCGTCGACGTAGATCGAGAAGTCGAAGAAGTCGGAAACGAAGAGGTGTGGGGACCGCCCGCCGCGTCCGTCACCGGTTTGCAGCACCGTCAGCCCCTCGAGGATGACGATGTCGGGCTGCCGGACCACCTGCTCCTCGCCGGGGACGATGTCGTACGTGAGGTGCGAATAGACCGGGGCGCTGACCTCCTCGCGGCCTGACTTCACGTCGGCGAGGAACTGCACGAGCCGCCGCAGGTCGTAGCTCTCCGGGAAGCCCTTGCGGTTCATCAGCCCGTGCGCCTCGAGCTCTGCATTCGGGTACAAGAAGCCGTCGGTGGTCACGAGGTCGACCTGCGGGTGGTCGGGCCAGCGGCCGAGGAGCGCCTGCAAGATGCGAGCGGTGGTGCTCTTGCCGACCGCGACGCTCCCCGCGATCGCGATCACGTACGGCACCTTTGCTGCCGGACTGCCGAGGAACGTGTCGCTGACGCGGTGGAGTCCCTGACTGGCGGTGACGTAGAGGTTCAGGAGCCGGGAGAGCGGGAGGTAGATGTCGGCGACCTCGTCGAGCGAGATGCGCTCGTTGATGCCCCGAAGGTGCTCGAGGTCTTCCTCGCTCAAGGTGAGCGGTGTCGCGGCCCGCAGCCCGGCCCACTCCTCGCGAGAGAACCGGACGTGCGGCGTGAGATCGCTCACGCCACCGCCTCTTCGGTGGTGCCCGGAAGTCCCTGCAGTCGCGCCAGCAAGCTGTCGAGCTCTTCAGACGTGCTCGCGGTGATCGTGATGTGCCCCACCTTCCGGCCCGGTCGGGGCACCTTGGCGTAGTCGTGGAAGTGCGTGTTCGGCACCGCTAGGACCTGTTCGGGTGCCGGCCGCGCGCCGATGCAGTTCACCATCGCCGAGTGCGCGACCGCCGCCGTAGACCCGAGCGGCCAGCCCAGGATCGCTCGCAAGTGGTTCTCGAACTGGCTCGTCTCCGCGCCCTCGATCGTCCAGTGACCCGAGTTGTGTACGCGCGGCGCGAGCTCGTTCACGAGCAGCTCGCCTTCGAGCTCGAACAGCTCGACGGCGAGCACTCCGACGTAGTCGAGGTGTTCGAGGATGGCGGTCGCGATGGCCTCGCCCTGTTGCTGGAGCTCGGCCGAGAGCGCGGGTGCGGGTGCGATGCTGCCGCGCAGGATCCCACCGGAGTGATGGTTCTCGACGAGCGGCCAGCTCGCAGTCGTCCCGTCCCGAGAACGGACGGCCAGTACGGAGAGCTCGCGCGTGAACGGCACGTGCGCCTCGAGGATGGCGGGCCTGCCCTCGACCTCTGACCAGGCCCGCTCCAGATGGTCGCGGTCGGGAACCACAGCCTGGCCCTTCCCGTCGTAGCCACCACGACGGGTCTTGAGGACCGCCGGCAGGCCGACGTCGGCCGCCGCCTGATCGAGACCTTGGCGGTCGTCGACGAGCCGGAACGCCGCGGTGGGGAGCCCGAGGACGCGGCACAGCTCCTTCTCGTGAGCGCGATCCTGCGTCACCTCGAGCGCGATCGGAGGGGGAAGCACCGGGCGTCGTCCCTCGAGGCGGCGGGCGGCTTCCGCCGGCACCCCTTCCCATTCGTACGTCACCGCGCGCGCGCCCTCGGCAACCTGCGCCAGGCCTGCGGGGTCGTCGAGCGCGGCGACCACGAGCTCACCGACGGCGCCTGCGGTCGCCTCCGGGGAAGGGTCGAGGAAGCGGAAGCGGAGCCCGAGCGGCAGACCCGCCAGCGCCAGCATGCGGCCGAGCTGCCCGCCTCCGAGCACGGCGACGAGCGGGGAACCGGGCGGGGGGACACGCACGCCCGAATCCTTGCATTCTTTGGAAGAGGTCCCGGGCTCGTCCGCTACGATGAGGAACCACCGCGACAGCGTCGTCGCTCCTGCTGGACCTCGAGACGACCATCCCGGGAGCGAAGGGACCACCCTTGCAGAAACTCCGACGCGCCCCGCTGTCTCGCGCGGAGCTCGACGCCTGTGGTATCGGGTTCGTCGCGCAGTCGTCGGGCGTCGCGAGCCGTGACGTGGTCGAGCTCGCCCTCACAGGCTTGGCGTGCGTGCGGCACCGCCAGGCGATCGCGGCCGACGGGCTCTCGGGTGACGGAGCGGGATTGCTCGTGCCGATCCCGCGCGCGTTCTTCGCGAGGGTCGCCCGTGACGAGCTCGGCCGGCAGGTCGACGAGTCCCAGCTCGGCGTGGTGACCGCATTCCTCGACCTCGACGACGAAGAGGCAGTCCGAACCGCGCAGGACGCCGTAGCCGGCGCTTGCGGGGCCGAGGGCATCGAGGTCGCCGGTTGGCGCCCGGTGCCGATAGACGACTCCCAACTCGGGCCGGCGGCGCGGGTCGACCAGCCGTCGGTCTGGCACGCCGTGCTGGTGCGGCCGGCCGGCGTCGACGACGCCGAGGCGGAACGGCTTGCGTTCCGGGCTCGCCGGCGAGCCGGCGCGAGCTGTGCCGATGCCGGCGTACGCGCCTACTTCGCCAGCTTCTCCTTCGCCACCGTCACCTACAAGGCGCTGGTGATCAGTGACCGGCTCGGCAGCTTCTATCCCGACCTCGAGGCCGCCGACTTCGCGACGCCGCTGGCGGTGTTCCACAGCCGCTTCTCCACGAACACGACCCCGGCGTGGGAGCGCGCCCAGCCGTTCCGGCAGCTGTGCCACAACGGCGAGATCAACACCGTGCGTGGCAACGAGCTCCGGATGATCGCCCGCGGAAGGCTCGGGACCGAAGCAGTCGGGCTCGGTCCCGAAGAGCTCTTCCGCCCGGTGCTCGATCCGCACGACTCCGATTCCGGCAAGCTCGACTCCGCGGTCGAGCTGCTCGTCCGCGGCGGGCGCGACATTCGCCACGCCGTCGCCATGCTCGTGCCCGAGGCTTGGGAAGGCCAGCGTGACCTGCCGTTCGGCGTGCGCGACTTCTTCCGCTACCACGCCTGCCTGACCGACCCGTGGGACGGGCCCGCGGGTCTGATCTTCACCGATGGCCGACGCGTCGGCGCCGCCCTCGATCGCAACGGCCTGCGCCCGCTGCGCTTCCAGATCTGCGACGACGGCCTCGTCGTGTGCGCGTCCGAGGTCGGGGCGGTGCCGATCATCGGCCACGGCACGGTCCGCCGGGGCCGGCTCGGTCCGGGCGACATGCTCTGCGTCGACCCCGACCGGCTCGCGGGGGATGGCGCCGCACCGCTGGCGGCGGTGCAGGACGACGCCAGCGTCAAGACCTGGCTGGCGCGCCGGGGCGACTACGCCAAGTGGGCGCGAGACGGGCTGTTGCCGGTCGACCTTGGTCTCCCGGTCGACATGCCGCCGGCAACCGACGAGCTGCTGCGCCGCCAGGTCGCGTTCGGTCTCACGCGCGAGGAGGTGGCGATGGTGCTGAAGCCCATGGCCACCGACGCCAAGGAGCCGACGTTCTCGATGGGCGACGACGTCCCGTTCGCCGCGGTCGCGTCCCGACCGCGCCTGATGTTCAACTACCTCAAGCAGCGCTTCGCTCAGGTCACGAACCCGCCCATCGACCACCTGCGGGAGCGGCTCGTCATGTCGCTGCGAACCTGCCTCGGTCCCCGGCTGCCACTGCTGGTCGAGAGCCCGGCCGCGGCGCGCCTGCTGGAGCTGCCGACGTTCTTCCTCTTCCCGAGCCTGGTCGAGTCGCTGCTCGACGAGAAGTGCATCTTCCGCACGACGCGGCTCGACGCCACCTTTGCGGTCGCCGACGGACCTTCCGGGCTCGAACGCGGGTTGCGGGCGCTCACCGACGCCGCGGCGGAGGCGGTCGACGACGGCTCGGTGATCCTCGTCGTCTCCGACGCCGGTGTCGGGCCCGAGCGGGCGCCGATCCCCTCGCTGCTGGCGACCGGTGCCGTGCACCACCGGCTGATCGTCGAGCAGACGCGCCAGCAGACGTCACTCGTCATCGACTCCGGCGACGCACGCGACGTGCACGGCGTCGCCTGCTTGCTCGGCTACGGCGCCGACGCGGTGTCGCCGCGGCTCGCGCTCCAGAGTGTCGCCAGCATGGCCGACGACGGCCAGCTCGGCGAGCTGCACTCCTCGGAAGCGCAGACGAAGCTGCAGGCCGCGATCGAGGACGGCGTGCTCAAGATCTTCTCGAAGATGGGGATCTCCACCGTCGACGGCTACCGCGCCGCCCAGATCTTCGAAGCGATCGGCCTCTCGCCTGAAGTCGTCGATGCCTGCCTCCGCTTTACGGAGTCGGAGGTCGGCGGCGTCGGGTTCGAGACCCTGGGTGCGGACGTCCTGAGTCGCCACGATGCCGCCTTTGCCGACGAAGGCGTGGCGCTCGAAGAACCGGGCTTCATCCGTTACCGCAAGCGCGGCGGCGAGTACCACGCCAACCATCCCGACGTCGTCGACGCGCTGCACGAGACGCTCGGCCTCGCGGTCGAAGGGGAGGAGGGCGGGCGCAATCCGAAGAAGAAGGACGCCGACGGCAACGGGAAGCTGGAAGGCGTGGAGCCGGCGCCCGCCGAGGATCAGGGCCGGGTCATCGTCCTGCAGGGGCCGGACGCCGAGCCATTGCCCGAGGCCGATCCGACCGATCTCCGCGCCGCGCATCTGCTGCAGCGAGCGATCAAGGACGGCCGCAGCGACCTCTACGAACAGTTCCGCAAGCTCGTCGAGTCGCGCCCGGTGACCGAGTTGCGTGACCTCCTCGATCTCGTGCCCAGCGCCGACCCGATCCCCCTCGACGAGGTCGAGCCGGTCGAGAGCATCACCCGCCGGTTCTCGACTGGCGCGATGTCGCATGGCGCACTGTCGGCCGAGGCGCACGAGACGCTCGCGATCGCGATGAACATGATCGGCGGCAAGAGCAACTGCGGCGAAGGGGGCGAGGACACGGCGCGGTATCGCACCCGGGGGACCGATCGAGATCGCAACTCGCGCATCAAGCAGATCGCCTCGGGCCGGTTCGGGGTCACGCCCGAGTACTGCGCGTTCGCCGACGAGCTGAACATCAAGATCGCCCAGGGCTCGAAGCCGGGGGAGGGTGGCCAGCTCCCCGGCCACAAGGTCAGCCGTGAGATCGCGCGTCTCCGTCACACCCAGCCCGGCGTCGGACTGATCTCGCCGCCGCCGCACCACGACATCTACTCCATCGAGGACCTCGCCCAGCTCATCTACGACCTCAAGCAGGTCAACCCGCTCGCCGACGTGTCGGTGAAGCTCGTCGCCGAGGCCGGCGTGGGCACGATCGCGGCCGGGGTCGTGAAAGCGCTCGCCGAAGTCGTGCAGATCTCGGGGAGCAACGGCGGTACCGGAGCGTCGCCGCTGTCGTCGATCAAGAACGCGGGCATGCCGTGGGAGCTCGGCCTGGCCGACACCCAGCGGGCACTGATCGAGAATCATCTGCGGGATCGTGTTCGGGTCCGTGTGGACGGTGGCTTCAAGACCGGCCGCGACGTCGTCGTCGCCGCGCTCCTCGGCGCCGACGAGTACTCGTTCGGGACCGCGGCGATGGTCGCAGAGGGCTGCATCATGGTGCGCGCGTGTCACCGGGACACGTGCCCGACCGGGATCGCGACCCAGCGCCCCACGCTGCGGGCCAAGTTCGCGGGCACGCCCGAGGGCGTCGCCACGTACATGATCTTCATCGCCCAAGAGGTGCGCGAGACCTTGGCCGCACTCGGGGTGCGCAGCCTCGACGACGCCATCGGCCGGGTCGACCTGCTGCGCCAGAAGGAGACCGGCGACGCCCGGGCCGACGCACTCGACCTCGCCCCGCTGCTCTGGTCGCCGCCACCCGGCGCTGCCCTGCGCTTCGTGCAACCCGTCGACATCCAGCGACCGCGGTCGCCGCTCGACGAGCGGCTGCTCTTCGACTCCTTCTTCGCCCTTTGGGAGGGGCGCGACATCGAGCTCGACTACACGATCACGAACGCCGACCGGACGGTCGGCGCGTCGCTCGGTGGGGCCATCGGTCTGGAGTGGGGCGAACGGCTGCCGCCCGGCTCGGTCACAGCTTGCTTCACCGGCTCGGCGGGCCAGAGCTTCGGCGCGTTCCTCGCCGACGGTGTCAGCCTCGAGCTCGTCGGCGAGGCGAACGACTACCTCGGCAAGGGCATGGGCGGCGGCCGCATCGTGGTCCGAGCGCCGGCCGACGACGCTGGCGATCCCGCCCTCGCCGGCAACACCGTCCTGTACGGCGCGACCGGCGGACAGGTCTACATCGCAGGGCGGGTGGGCGAGCGCTTCCTGGTGCGCAACAGCGGCGCCACCGCGGTGGTCGAAGGCACCGGCGACCACGCCTGCGAGTACATGACCGGGGGGACGTGCGTGATCCTGGGGACCTTCGGCTACAACCTCGGCGCCGGGATGACGGGAGGCCAGGCGCTCGTGTTCGACCCCGACGGCCTGCTGTCGTCGCGGCTGAACTCACAGCTCGTCGACGCGGCCAAGCTGGACGACGAGCAAGCGACCGAGCTGCGGTTCCTGCTCGAGCGTCACCGCGAGCTCACCGGCTCCGAGCGTGCCGGGAGCCTGCTCGCCGACTGGGACGCCACGCTCCGTTGCTTCTGGCGGGTCGCGCCTGTCGGCGAGGTTGCTCGCATCGAGCGCGCCAACGAGGGGCTGCTCGGGGCGTCCCGCTGAGCCGGGTCAGGGACCCGTCTCGCCGGCGAGGACGAGCACCGCGCGGGGGTCGTAGCCGAGGGCGTCGGCGGTGGGGGACCACAGCACACCCTCGCGGGTGTCCTGGTACTCGCGCACCCTCCGGTTGTAGGCGGCAACCGCATCTTCCGGCACCGTTGTGGCGGCGAACCCGGCAATCGCGGCGCTG
>JAPSGP010000051.1 GCA_031177445.1 Acidimicrobiia bacterium | reverse complement strand
ATGCCGAGTCCGCCGGCGTTGCTGACCGCCGACGCGAGCTGGGCGCGGGCGATGTAGCCCATGGGCGCCTGGAGGATCGGAAAGTCGACGCCGAGTAGCTCGGAAACCCGTGTACGGATCAGGGTCACGGCCGCGGCTCCCGCGGACCGGGGGGAAGATCGGCGGTCGGGCTCAGCTGCCAGTCGGGGGCGCGGCGTTCGAGGTAGGCGAGGACGCCTTCGCGCGCGTCGGCCGTTCCCATGACGTGCCGGTGGTACTCGGTCTCGAGCCGCGCGATCTCGTCACGGTCGAGCACCGGGCTCGCCCAGAGGAGGCGCTTCGACAGCGCCACCGAGACGGGTGCCGTGTGCTCGGCGATGTCACGAGCGAGCTCGAGCGCGGCCGGGAGAACCTCCTCGGCGGGGCACGCCCGGTTGACCAGCCCGAGCTCGGCCGCCTCGGCGCCCCGGAACGTGCGCCCGGTGAGCAGGAGGTCGGCGGCGCGCGCGAAGCCGACCGTGCGCGGGACGGTCCAGTGGGCATGCACGTCGGGGATCACGCCCCGGCGGACATGTACGAACCCGAGCTTGGCGTCCTCGGCGACCAGCCGGAGGTCGCACTGCATCGCCAGGCTGAGCCCGATGCCGATGGCGTGCCCGTTGATCGCCGCGATCACCGGCTTGCGCACGTCCCACGCCGGGGGCGAGATCGGCGACGCGGTGAAGCCCTCGCCGGGAGCCGCGAACGTGTCGCCACGCGGGGTGAGATCGGCCCCGGCGCAGAACGCTCGACCCGCGCCAGTGACCACCACTGCTCGAACACCATCGTCGGCGTCGCACGCGCCGTAGGCGGCGCCGAGCTCCCGGCCCATCTGTCCGGAGAACGCGTTCAATGCCTCCGGACGGTTCAGCGTCAGCACGGCGACGCGATCGGCGATCTCGACGACCACGTGCGCGTCACCCATGGGCGTCAGCCTCGCGCGCGCGAGGCTGAGATCGTGCAACCTGCCGCGGTGTGCTCGGTCGAGCCTGCGCTCCTCCTCCCGGTGCGCGGAGTCGTCCCTGCGTCCGAGACGCTCGAGCAGCATGCCGGGAAGCCGGCGGTGCTGCGTGTTCAGGGCGATTGGTCCGCGCTCGAGGCCCGACCGGCCCACGAGCTCGCCGCTGCGCAAGCGTTCCTTGGTCGCGCCATGGCAGTCACCCTCGCGGAGGGCGCCGCTCCGCTGGACCTTCCATTCGATCTGCGGGCCGCGAACGCGTCGGCGGCGAACCCGTGGGTCGAAGGCTTCCTGCGCGCGCCCGCGCCCTGCCTCGCGGGCGCGCTCCTCGTGCGCGAGCCGCCGGTTGACGTGTGGTCGGGCCTGGTCGCCGAGTCAGCGACGTACTCGATGCTGCAGGCCGGGCCGGAGTTCCACGCGTGGCGCGAGCGCAGCACGATCGCGCCTGCCGACGATGAGGATGAGCCACGGATCCGGGTCGGCCGGTCGCCGGGAGCGGTCGAGATCGTGCTCACGCGCCCCGTGCGACACAACTCGCTCGACGTACGCATGCGCGACGAGCTGTACGAAGCGCTGGCAATCCTCGAGCTCGAGCCGGAGACAGCGATCGTCCTGCGCGCCGAGGGCCCGTCGTTCTGCTCGGGCGGCGACCTCGGCGAGTTCGGCAGCTTCCCCGATCCCGCGACGGCTCACGTCGTCCGTCTCGGACGGTCGTTGGCGCGGCAGTGCGCGGTGCTCGGCGGGCGGATGGTCGTAGGCATCCACGGGCTCTGCCTCGGGTCGGGCATCGAGCTGCCTGCGTTCGCAGCGCGCGTCGTCGCCGCCGACGACGTCGAGATCGGGCTCCCGGAGGCCGGGCTGGGCCTGATCCCCGGCGCCGGCGGGACGGTGTCGATCGCGCGGCGCTGTGGTTCACAACGCCTGCTCGAGCTGCTGTTCACCGGCGATCGCATCGAGGCCAGGACCGCGCTCGAGTGGGGCCTGGTCGACGAGGTCGTACCGCGCGCGGAGCTCGAATCCCGCCTATGGGAGGTGGTCAGGACGCGATCGCGAACTCGGTGAGGACCGCGTTGGTGTGGGCGCCCAGGGCTGGACCTTCACCTTCGGGCTGCGGCATCCGGGGAGCATCGGCGGGCACACCCGTGGGCACGGGCATGCGTCGTCGGGGGGCGTCGATGAGCAGATGGGCGACCGCGTTGCTCATGGCAACGTCGATGAGAAAGCTCCCGTCGACGACCAGGCACGCGAGCGCGGCTGTGGCCGCGAGCAGGCCGGCCACGGGATCGGCGTAGGCGTCGGCGCAGAACAACGGAGGACCACCCGGCGCGCCGGTCAGCGCTGCGATTCCCCCGGCGACGGCGGCGTCGTCGCCGAAGGCGACCCAGTCGCGGCCGGGAGCGGCGCGCCCGTACCCGGTGATGCTCACCCAGATGCCGGGGTGCGCAGGGGCGTAGATGCCGAGCTGCTCCAGCGCCCGCGGGCGGGACGACTCGACGACGACGTCTGCGGCCGCGACGAGCGCGCCGAGCGCCGCTCGCCCGTGATTGGTCGTGAAGTCCAGGGCCACGCTCTCCTTGCGTGCGTGCATCAGGTCGAAGAACAGCTTCGGCCCGGCGCGCGCACCGTCGGGTCGCCGGAAGCTCTCGACCTTCACGACGCGCGCACCGGCGTGGGCGAGGAGGCGCGTGCACAACGGGCCGGCCCACAACGACGAGAGGTCGATCACGAGCGGTGGCGCGCGTCGCGGCCTCGATGCCGGGCGGCGCGTGATCTCGAACGGCAGCGGCGTCGCCGCCGGCGCCTCGCAGAGGGCCGCCGGCAACCCGAGCAGCCGGGCCCGGTTGACCGCAGCCGCGGCCGGCAGGTTCGTCAGCGCGCGCTCGACCGCGTCCCAGTGATCGCCGTGCCAGTCGCGCGCCATCCACGCCGCCAGCAGCTCGACGTCCTCGGGTCGAGCCAGCGTCATCGCCACCCAGCCGTCCGCCGCGGGGAGGAGCCGGGAACCGCCGTTGGGCGACGTGATGCCGCGCCGGCGCAACCCGAGGGCGGCGGCGCGCTCCGCGATCAGCCCGGGCCCGTCGAGCGTGATCGGATGCCCGAGGCGGGCGGCCAGCGCCTGCGCCACCGCGGCGACGCCTCGCAGCCGCGCCGCCTGGTCGCCGGGTGCCGGCAGCGGCGGCCCGGTGGGCTCGCCCGTGAGCCACATCCCGCCGCAGCGCGCCCAGTCGAGCAGCGGGTCGACCTCGGGCCTGACGTCGACGACCAGCTCGGCATCGTCCGCGTGACTGGGCCCGGCGGCGGCGCCCGGCCGCGCCCCGAGCGCCTCGAGCACCCGGGCGGCCGCCCGCGCCGCCGCGCCGGCTCCCCGCACGTCGTATGTTCGTCCCGCCAGCGGCCCCATCGATGCGTACCTCAACCGGAATTCTTCCGGGTGCGCGAGGCATCGGCGCGACACTTCGAGGCCTTGCCCGGCGGAACGAGAACGTGTTCTACTCTGCGGCCGTGCGGACGAGAGCCTCCGAAGGGGCGGCGCCGGGTATCCCGGCGCCGAGCGAGGGAGCCATCTAACGGTGCAGTTCAACCTCGCCGATCTGTTCGAGATCGTGGTCGACACGGTCCCGGACCGGCTCGCCCTCGTCGCCGGTGAGGCTCGCCTCACGTATCGCGAGCTCGACGAGCGGGCCAACCGCGTCGCCCACGACCTGATCGCCGCCGGTGTCCGGCCCGGCGACAAGGTGGCGATCGACGCCTGTAACCGGGCCGAGTGGGTCGAAGCCGAGCTCGGCGTCTACAAGGCCCGGGCTGCAGTGGTGAACGTCAACTACCGCTACGTCGCCGACGAGGCCCGCTACATCCTCGACAACTCCGAAGCGGTCGCGCTCGTGTTCGAGCGGTCGCTCGCGCCCATGCTGGCGACGATCCGCGCCGACCTGCCCCGGCTCCGGCACTACGTGGTGCTGGAGGACGGCAGCGACGAACCGTTCGATGGCGCGGTCGCATACGAGGACGCGCTTGCCGCCGCCTCCCCCGCCCGAGACTTCGAGCCCCGCTCCGCCGACGACCTGTACCTCCTCTACACGGGCGGCACGACCGGCGTGCCCAAGGGCGTCATGTGGCGAGCCGAGGACATCTTCTTCGCCGCGCTCGGCGGCGGCGGGTTCGGACAACCCCCGATCGAGAAGCCGGACGAGCTCGCCGAGCGCGTCACCGCCGAGGACCAGCGCACGATCAACCTGGTCAACGCACCGCTCATGCACGGCGGCGGGCAGTGGGCTTCGTTCATCAACTTCTTCAGCGGCGGCACCGTCGTCCTCAACACCGAGCACCACTTCGATCCCGACGAGGTCTGGCGAACGGTGGCGCGTGAGCGGTGCAACTCGGTCATGATCGTCGGCGATGCCATGGGCCGGCCGCTGGCCGAAGCGCTCGCGGCACCGGGCGCAGTCCACGACACCTCGTCCATGGTCGTCGTCGGCTCCGGCGGCGCCATCCTCTCCGCCGCGGTCAAGGAGCAGCTGCGGGCACACCTTCCGGACGCGATGGTGATCGACAGCTTCGGCGCCTCGGAGACCGGCGCCGGCGGCTCCGTGTTCGACACCGACGTTGCCCCGGCGGGCCCGCGCTTCACCATGGGCCCGTTCATGACCGTGCTCGACGACGACCTCCGGCCGGTCGAGCCCGGCACCGGCGCCACCGGTCGCCTCGCTCGCAGCGGCCACATCCCGCTCGGCTACTACAAGGACGAGGACAAGACGGCGGCGACGTTCTTCACCGATGCGGACGGAACCCGTTGGGTGATCCCCGGCGACTTCGCGCACATCGAAGCCGACGGCACGATCACCGTCCTCGGCCGGGGCTCGGTGTGCATCAACACCGGCGGCGAGAAGGTGTACCCCGAAGAGGTCGAGGCGGCGCTGAAGTCGCATCCGCAGGTGTTCGACGCTGTCGTCGTCGGCGTGCCCGACGCTCGCTTCGTCGAACGCATCGCCGCGATCGTGCAGCCTCGAGACCAGGGCGCCGCACCCGACCTCGACGACCTGCAGCAGCACTGCCGGAGTCAGCTCGCCGGCTACAAGGTGCCGCGCCAGCTCGTCGTGCTCGACACCATCGTTCGGACACCGGTGGGGAAGCCCGACTACCGGTGGGCGAAGAAGACTGCGATCGAGAGGGGGAACGGCTGATGGCCGCTTTGGGGTTCTGGAGCATCGCCCAGGAGGAGCCCGACAAGCTCGCGCTCGTCGATCCCGAGGAGCGTGAGATCCGCGCCGGCGAGCTGCTGGCGTCGGCGAACCAGCTCGTCCACGGGCTGCGCGAGCTCGGCCTCCAGACGGGCGACGCGATCGCGATGGTGCTGCCGAACTGCACCGAGGTGTTGGAGCTGTACCTCGCCGTGCTCCAGGCCGGCTTCTACCTCGTGCCGATCAACAACCACCTGGTCGGTCCCGAGATCGCGTACATCGTCGACGACTCCGAGTCCAAGGTCTTCGTCGGCCACGAGCGGTTCGCCGACGTCTGCGCCGCGGCGGTGAAGGAGATCGACTTCCCCGCCGACCGCTCGTTCGCGATCGGCGACATCCCCGGCTTCCGCGCCTTCGCCGAGCTCGAGGAAGGCCAGCCGACGTCGATGCCCGAGAACCGGCGCACCGGAGTCGTCATGAACTACACCTCGGGCACGACCGGCAAGCCCAAGGGTGTTCGACGGCCGCTCCCGGAGGGTGCGCCCGAGGACGGTGTGATCGGCTTCTCCGGGATGCTGTTCCTGTTCGGGCTCCAGCCGCACGACGACAACGTCCACATCTGCGGCTCGCCCCTCTACCACACCGCGGTGCTGGTGTTCGCGGGTGGCGCGATCCACGCCGGCCACACGGTCGTCCTCATGGACAAGTGGACCCCGGAGGACATGCTCCGGCTCATCGAGAAGTACCGCGTGACGAACAGCCACATGGTGCCGACGCAGTTCCACCGGCTGCTCGCGCTGCCGGAGGACGTGCGGAGCAAGTACGACGTGTCGTCGTTGCGCCACATGGTGCACGCGGCGGCACCGTGCCCACCCGAGATCAAGCGCCGGATGATCGAGTGGTGGGGCAACACCATCGACGAGTACTACGCCGCCAGCGAGGGTGGCGGCACGATGGTGCTCGCCGAGGAGTGGCTGCAGAAGCCGGGCACGGTCGGCAAGCCGTGGCCGATCTCGGAGGTCGTGATCCTCGACGACGACGGCGACGAGCTGCCGGCGGGCGAGATCGGCACCGTCTACATGTCGATGCAGACCGGCAACTTCGAGTACTACAAGGACAAGGAGAAGACCGAGAAGAACCGGCGGGGCAAGTACTTCACCGTCGGTGACGTCGGCTATCTCGACGAGGACGGCTGGCTGTTCCTCCGCGACCGCAAGACCGACATGATCATCTCGGGCGGGGCCAACATCTACCCGGCAGAGATCGAGAGCATCCTGCTCACCTACCCGAAGGTCGGCGACGCCGCGGTGTTCGGCATCCCCCACGAGGACTGGGGAGAAGAGGTGAAAGCAGTGATCGAGCCGGCCGCCGGCATCGAGCCCGGGCCCGAGCTGGCCACCGAGATCTTGGCGTTCTGCTCCGACAAGCTCGCCAAGTTCAAGACGCCGAAGTCGATCGACTTCATCGCCGAGATGCCCCGCGATCCCAACGGCAAGCTCTACAAGCGCAAGCTCCGCGACACCTACTGGGAAGGCCGGGAACGAGCAATCTGAGCTGCGGCGCTCAGTCCTCGATCGAGATGGCCTGCTTGGGGCAGCGGCGGACGGCTTCCTCGATCTTGGGGCGCATCGACTCGTCGGGGTGCTCGTTCAGGATGTAGAGGAAGTCGTCGTCGCGCACCTCGAACACCTCCGGTGCGATGCCCATGCACACGGCGTTGCTCTCGCACAGATCGAAGTCGACTACGACCTTCATCGCTCCTCCTTGGACGCGCGGAGCATACCCGCCGAGTCCTGAGCCACCCCCTATGCGGTGAACGGCGGCTCGCGCTCGGGGAGCTTGGCGAGCGCGTCGCGCATCGCCTCCAGGCTCGCCCGATCCAGCAGCAGCAGATCGTCGGGCGGCTCGTACATGCGCTCGATGAGCTGAGTTCGCGTCTTCGCGCCCAGCTCGGTGAGCGCGACGGTCTTGACTCGGCGGTCCCCCGGCCGCGGCCGGCGCTCCACCATCCCCCGTTCCTCCAGCCGGTCGACCAACCAGGTGGCGTTGGAAGCGTCGCAGTGCAATGCCTCCGCCAGCGCGCCCATCGAGCGGGGCAGGTCGGGACGGAGCTCGAGCAGCGCCTTCATGTGACCGGGCGTGAGGCCGAGCTCCTGGGCCATCGCCAGGAGCTGGGGTTGGCGGGTCCAGTGGAGATCGAACACCTTGCGCCACACTTCGGCAGCGAGCCCGGCGACGGTCTGCGGACGGGTAGCGGCCACAGATCGAGGGTAGAGCTGTCGGGAGATTCTTTCAAGTACTTCGATGGTTTGTGACTTCGACACTTGACTCACTTCAAATATCGGTGCGAGGCTAGGCGGATGACTGAATCCGCGATCTCCGTGCAGGGACTGCGCAAGCGCTTCGGCGACGTGGTCGCCCTCGACGGCATCGACTTCGCCGTCCCCGCCGGCACCGTGCTCGGGCTGCTGGGCCCCAACGGCGCCGGGAAGACGACCGCAGTGCGCGTGCTCACGACGATCCTCAGCCCCGACGACGGCCAGGCCGAAGTGCTCGGCCTCGACGTGGTGCGCCGCCCCGAGGCCGTCCGGGCCCGCATCGGGCTCGCGGGCCAGTACGCCGCCGTCGACCAGAACCTCAGCGGCCGCGAGAACCTCCGGCTGATCGGGCGTCTCACCCACATGCCCCGTCAGCTCATCGCGCCCCGTGCCGACGAGCTCCTCGAGCGCTTCGACCTCGTCGACGCCGCCGACCGCCCGGCGCGCACCTACTCCGGCGGCATGCGCCGCCGGCTCGACCTCGCGGCCGCACTGGTCCACCGGCCGCCGGTGCTCTTCCTCGACGAGCCCACCACCGGCCTCGATCCCCAGAGCCGCCGCGACGTGTGGGGGATGATCGGCGAGCTGGTCCGGGAAGGCACGACCCTGCTGCTCACCACGCAGTACCTGGAGGAAGCCGACCGGCTCGCCGACCAGATCGTGGTCATCGACCACGGGCTCGTGATCGCCGAGGGCACCGCCGCCGAGCTCAAGGCTCGACTCGGCGCCACCGTGGTCGAGATCGGGCTCGGTGACCCGGGTGAAGCGCGCCGGGCCAAGTCGCTCCTGGCGCCGTACGCCGTTCGCGAGCCCGAGCTCGAGGACTCGCAGGTCCGGATCGAGATCTGCGAGGGCCCACGGACGATCATCGACGCCCTGCGCACGCTCGACGGCGACGGCTTGGCGGCCGAGACACTCACGGTGCGCGAGCCAAGCCTCGACGACGTCTTCCTCGCGCTGACCGGCAGACCGGCCGAGCCCAGTGAACCCGACGAGCAGGTCTCGACCCGAGGTGCCGCATGACCGCCACCACCGTCACCCCGCTCGGAGGCCTTCCGGATCTCGACGTCCACGGCCTGCGTCGCTTCACCGTCGCCGCAGGCGATACGCGCGCGATCGCGTGGCGCAACCTCATGGGCTACGTGCGGATCCCGCAGCTGCTGATCTTCTCGACGATCCAGCCCGTGATCTTCGTGCTGTTGTTCCGCTATGTGTTCGGCGGCGCGATCAGCACGCCCGGCGTTCCGTACGTCGACTTCCTGATGCCGGGGATCTTTGCCCAGACCGTGACGTTCGGCGCCATGGGCACGGCGATCGGGCTGGCCACCGACCTCAACCTCGGCCTCATCGAGCGGTTCCGCTCGCTGCCGATGGCCCGGTCGGCGGTACTCGCCGGGCGCACGGTCGCCGACCTCGTCCGCAACGTGCTCGTCATCGTGTTGATGGTGGTCGTCGGCTTCCTGGTCAGCTACCGCGTGCACACCAACGTCTTCGCGTTCATCGGCGCGATGCTCATCGTGCTGCTGTTCGGGTTCGCGCTGTCGTGGATCTACGCCACCGTCGGCCTGCTGGTGAAAGATCCGGAGACGGCGCAGGCCGCCTCGTTCCCGGTGCTGGCGCCGCTGATCTTCGCCTCGTCGGCGTTTGTGCCCGTCGACAGCATGCCAGGCTGGCTCCAGCCCTTCGCCGAGTACCAGCCACTGTCGTGCGTCGTCAACGCGGTGCGCGGCATCAGTCTCGGCAGCCCGTCCGGCTTCGACATCTTCCTCGCACTGGCGTGGTGCTTCGGGATCCTCGCGGTCGCGGCACCCCTCGCGGTCCGCCGCTACCGAATGGCGGCGTAGCAGCTACCGTGCCGGGCGCATGCCCCGGCTCGTGCGCGTCGCTCGCCTCTGGCTGACCGTTCTCGTCGCCGCCGCGACGCTGGGCGCCCTGCCGCCGGCGTCGGCGGCGCCGGCGAAGAAGTCCCCTCCCCGGCTCCATGTGCTCGTGACCAACGACGACGGTGTGGGCGCGCCCGGCATCGACTTGCTCGTCCAGCAGCTGCGTACGCTGCGCAACGTCAGGGTCACCGTGGTGGCCCCGCTCACCAACCAGAGCGGCAGCGGCGACCAGACCACACCCGGGCAGCTCGAGGTCACGCGCACGACAACCGCGAGCGGCGTGAAGGCGCGAGCCGTCGCCGGCTTCCCTGCCGACACGGTCGTATGGGCGCTCGATCACGGCGTCCGGCCCGACGTCGTCGTGTCGGGCGTGAACCAGGGGCAGAACCTCGGGCCGGTGGTCGACGTGTCCGGCACCGTGGGCGCGGCCAAGGCCGCCGTCCGCAACCGCGTCCCCGCACTCGCGGTGAGTCAGGGGATCGGCGAGCCGCCCGACTACGCTGCCGGCGTCCGCCAGACGCTCGACTGGGTGCGCGAGCACCGCAAGGACCTCACCGGCAAGCGCCCCCGCGTGGAGCTGGCCAACCTCAACGTGCCGACCTGCACGGTGGGTACGGTCCGGGGCGTCATCGAGGTTCCCTCGGCGTCGAGCGGCGACATCCTCGCTCCCGTGAACTGCGAGTCCACGCTCACCGACCCGGCGGACGACGTGCAGGCATTCGTCAACGGCTACGCGCCGCTGAGCATCATCGACGTCCGCTGATCCGGGCCCGGAAGCGAAACGGTCGGCGTACTCGCGCGGTCTGACGGGTACGTGCCTATTGCTCCAACGAGCAAAGGAGGGTGATGGTGCTCGGCATCTCGACGCTCAGTGCGGGCTGGCAGACCTTCTTCTATGCGGTCTCGATTGGCTTCCTCGTCCTCGCCGGGATCGGATTCAAGTCTCCCAACGAGCGACTCCGACTCGACTGCCTCGGGCTGGCGCTGTTCGTGTTCGTCTTCTTCTGGAATGCGCTCGCCGCGACCTAGCGTCCGATGCGATCTCGCTGGCTCGTGCTCGCCGCCGTCGTCGCCGCAGCCGCGGTGCTCGCGTTCGCCGGTCTCGGCGACCATCGCGGGGAGCGAGTCTTGTTTGTCGGTGACTCGATCACCGAACAGAGCGAGAACGAGCTCGCCTTCGGGCTCCGCGCCGCCGGGTGGGAGCCGACAGTCGAAGGGCACGCGGGCTCGGGAGTCGTCGGCGCGCGGGCCGGTGTGGATTGGAGCCAGCGCCTCAGCGACCTCGTGCAAGTTGTGCAGCCCGACGTCGCGGTGGTCGAGTTGGGGACCAACGACAAGGATGCGTCGGCCGAGGACGTCGCCCGCGGCATCGACGCGATCATGGAGCCGCTACGCGGCGTGCGTCGGGTGCTGTGGGCGAACGTCCAGCGGGGCTTCCTCACGGCCATCACGGCGCTGGTCGTGAACGAACAGCTCCTCCAGGCAACGGTGCGCTGGCCCAACCTCGAGGTGCTCGACATGGGGAGCCACTTCGGCGATCACCCCGAATGGCTCATTGACGGGCTCCACCTCAACGACGCCGGGAAGGCCGAGTTCGGCGTGCTCGTGATCCGGGCGCTCGACCGTCCTCCATCTCGGGTCGGCGGGCTCAGCCCGGTGTAGTGCCCGTCACCTGAACCGCGGGATCACCTTCTCGCCCCAGTGGCGAATCGTCTCGAGGCAGACCTCCTGCGGGACCGTGCCCATCTGGATCAGGCACATGATCTCGTCCGCGCCTGCCTCCTCGAGCTGCTCGACGTAGGCGATCGCGCGCTCGGCGGTGCCGTACGCGTGATCGATGTTGAAGGTCGCGGTCGTCGCCGGGCTCACCGGGATGTTGGCCTCGTGCAGCTTGGCGACCACCCGATCACGATCCCGGGCGATGGCAGCGACGTTGTCGTCGGCCTCGGTGTCCTCGACGGGCGGTGGGCCTCCGCCGTACCAGTGGGCGATCGCCTCGGCGAAGAACCGCTGGCCGCGAGCACCGACGCGGAGCGCCTCGTCGCCGTCGTCGAGCACGATCGTCGGGCACAGCGCCGAGAAGTGGTTGTTGGCGACGGTCGAGACGAACCGCTTCTTGTTCCGCGTGGTGATGCCCTCGTCGTAGAGCTTGCGCAGTTCGCGCACCTCGTCGACGCCGGCGAACCCGAGCACGAGCGCACCGACCCCGTACTCGGCCGCCAGGGTGACGGTGTCGCGCTTCGTGCACGCGAGGTACAGGGGTGGATGCGGTTGCTGCACCGGACGCGGAAGTACCGGGTGCGGCTCCTTCCCCGGCAGCGGCTCGACCGTGAGCAGCTCGCCGTGCCACTCGAATGTGTCGCTCTGCCACATCGCGCCGATCATGCGGAGCGCCTCCTCGACCTCCTCGTACGTGCGCTTCGGATCGACGCCGCACAACGACATCTCCTGGAGGGTGGCGCCCCGCCCGGCGCCGAGGTCGAGCCGGCCGCGGGAGAGGATGTCGAGCATGGCGGCCCGCTCGGCGACGCGCACCGGATGGTTGTAGTTGAACGGCATGCACACGACGCCGTGCCCGATGCGGATACGGGAGGTGCGCGCCGCCACCCACGTCAGGAAGATCTCGGGCGCGCTCATGTGCGCGTACCACCTGAGGGCGTGGTGCTCGACCGCCCACACGCGATCGAAGCCGACCTGCTCGCCGAGCACGGCCTGCTCGACGCAGTCGTGGATGACCTGGCGCTCGCGCTCCGGAGTCGGATGCGCCAGCTGGGCCTCGAAGATCATCGAGAACTTCACGCCGTCCCCCTCTCGCCGACCGCACCAGTAGAGCTCACCGAGCAGCTCCTCGACGAGCTCGATCGCATCGCCGCCGGCACCCCTGCACGCTTGTAATCACGTC
>JAPSGP010000533.1 GCA_031177445.1 Acidimicrobiia bacterium | reverse complement strand
TCGACGAACTGGAGCAGGTAGTCGGGCCGCGTGTCGTCACCGAGAACCTGCTGCGCCAGGGGTTCGCCCCGACCGAGGGCTCCGAGTGAACGATCCCGGGCCCGTCCGGCTGCTGCACCAGCTCACGCGGCACGGCTCGGCCACCGACGAGGCCCAGCTGGTGTCGTTCCGGCCACTCGATCCCACGAACCGTCCGGCGCCGTTCAAGCGCTATCGCGGGCTCGAGCCCGTCCCGCTCCGGCGGTCGCTGGGGGACACGGGCGCGCTGGCGCGCGACGTGCTCTCGGGGCGCGGGCCAGAGCACGCGGCCGCGATCGACGCCAGCGTGCTGGGCCGGCTCCTCTTCTTCACTGCCGGCGTCACCCGCACGAGCTCGTCGCCGATCTTCGACACCCCGACGTACTTCCGCACCGCGATGTCGGCCGGGAACCTGCACCCGGTGGAGGTCTACGTCTTGTGCTCGGGGCTCGACGGCATCCCCGACGGGGTGCATCACTTCGATCCGCAGGCATTCGCGCTGAACACGTTGCGGAGTGGCTGGTCGGTCGACCACACGTCGTGCACGTTCGTGTTCACCGGGATCCCGTGGCGGACGGGGTGGAAGTACGGCGAGCGCGGTTTCCGGCACCTCTACTGGGACGCGGGCACGATGCTGGCGAACCTGCTGGCAATGTGCACCGCGCACGGCCTTGAGGCGCGTGTGCTCACGGGCTTCGTCGACGACGACGTCGCGCGCCTCGTCGGTGTCGACGGCGAGACCGAGCTCCCGCTGGCGCTCGTGTCGATCGGGGAGCGATCGACACCCGACCTGCACGTGCAGACACCGCCGCTCGATCTCGACGTCGAGCCGCTGTCTCCCCGGCCGATCACGTTCCCGCTCGTCACGCAGGCACAACGTGCCGGTGTCCTCCCCGACACCGCGTCGGTCGTCGACTGGCGCCGTCACGCGGTCCAGGGCAAGGCGGCGTCGACGGTCGAGCTCCCCGGACCCGAATCCGACGAGACCATCGAAGCGGTCATCCTCCGGCGGGGCTCGACCCGCATCATGCGACCCGAGACGGCCCCGTCCTCGCTGCTGTCGTGGGCGATGGCCGTCGCCGCCAGCGCGGTTCCGGCCGACTTCGTGCAGCCAGGCACGACGCTGCTCGAGCACGACCTCGTGGTGCACGGCATCGAGGCGGTCGATCCGGGCGCGTACCGATGGCGTACCAAGGACCTCGAGCTGGTCCGGCCGGGCGAGTTCCGTCCGCTCACGACGCAGCTGTGCCTCGATCAGCCCCTCGGCGGCGACGCCGCCTACACCGTGTTCCACTGCGCCGACCTCGACGTCGCGCTGGGCGCGCTGGGCGCCCGTGGGTACCGCGCCGCCCAGCTCGAGGCCGGGATCGCGTCAGGAAGGCTGTCGCTGGCAGCGTTCGCGCTCGGATTCGGGGCGACCGGATTGACCTTTTTCGACGAGCCGGTCCGCCGGTTCTTCGCCACCAACGCGTCGTGCATGCTCGTCACGGCGGTCGGGGTGCCGGACTACCGCAACGCCCCCGGAGGACCGCCGGGGGCGGCACGCGAGCTCACCCACTACGAAGACCTCATGCAACGGCTGTCCTTGCACCTCCACCGCAGGAGGCGGTGACGCGACCGGGTAACCTCGCCTCGCGGACCGTGCTAGGCGGGGAGCTCGTGGTGCCCTGTACCCCCAACCCACGTACGGGGGGCTGAACTCCCGCTCGAGGCCCGGGCGCCGCACGACAGCGAACCGCACGTCGGTGTTGAGGACCGGGTCCTGCGCAACGGGATCCCGCGAACCGAGTCAGGTCCGGAAGGAAGCAGCTCTCAGCGAGCCCTCCCGTGTGCCGCAGGGCGACCTGATCCGAGCCGGCGGCGGCAGCGCATCGAGTGGCGCCAGGTCGACGGCGGGTGCACGGCCCGCATGACTCGTCGCGTCTCGTCCACGAGGCGGTCAGTCCAGGCGCACGATGAAGCAGCGCACGATCTCGAAACCCCGGAGCCGGCCCCGGGCGGCGTCGTACGCCACCGAGTCGTAGCCCGACAGATCGCCCTCGCCGGCGAGCTCGAAGGCGTCGACGATCACGTCGACGTCGTCGGCGATCTCTGCCGGT
>JAPSGP010000050.1 GCA_031177445.1 Acidimicrobiia bacterium | reverse complement strand
CTGTCCCCCCAGGACTACATACGCGATCAGGCCCGCGGCCACGACGGCGAGGAAGGCGAGCAGCGCCGGTCGCGCCTGACCATCGCCGCGCTCGGTGTGTCGCTCGATCGAAGGAGGTGACCGACCAGGGGTGGACGCTTCCGCGTCCCCCCGGATCGCACCGGTAGCCGCGCGCTCTGGCATCCGTCCGATCAATTCCGAGTGACGGCCTGCACTCGGTGGAGTAGCTCAGGCCAAGACGGCGAGAATGCGGCGAACCTCGTTGTCCCAGGACCAGCGGGTTTCGGCCGCGGTGCGAGCGGCCTCCGACAGGCGGAGCCGGAGCACGGGATCGTCGCGGAGCGCGAGCAAGGCGGCCATCAGCTCGTCGGCATCTGAGGGAGTGACGAGGACTGCGTCGACCCCGTCGTTGAGTCGATCGGCAACCTGCGCGACGCGCGGGGCAACGACGGGTAGCCCGGCGGCGACGTACTCGGCGAGCTTCAGGGGCGAGTAGTGGAACGCTCCGTCCGATGGGGCGAGGAGGACGCCCACGTCCATCGCCGCCAGATAGCTCGCCACGTACTTGTGGCGGACGGTACCGGTGAAGACCGTATGCACCTCGCGGTCGCGCGCCAGCTTCTCGACCCGCGGGCGCTCCGGTCCGTCGCCGACCAGCAGCAACGAGGCGTTGTCGATTCGGGCAGCGGCGTCGATGAGCTGCTCGAGTGAATGGAAGCGTCGGAAGCTGCCGGCCCATCCGATCACGAACCGATCGGTGAGCCCGTGCTCCGCTCGGATGGTGCGCGGATCGCGGTGCAACACGAAGGCGTCGAGGTCGACGCCGCTCGGCGTGACGACGATCCGGTCGGCATCGACCCCCGATCGGGCGACCTCGTTTGCGACGACGTCAGAGCCGCAGGCCACGACGTCGGCGCGCCTCAGCGCCGGGTGCTCGCCGTACCGCTCGACCCAGAAGCCCCACCCCGGACGGTGCACGCCCCACTGCGAGGACTCCCACACCAGCGGGGCGGGGACGAAGAGCACCGACGGGGCGTCGAGCGCGCGCGCGAGATCGAGACCGGCGGTGTGGAACAGCTCGTGGCGCTGCCACACGAACGTCACGTTGGCGTCCTGCCATGGTCCTGCCGGATCGACGCGGAAGTTCCGCGCCCGCAGGAGCTCGCGCACGTCCTTGACGGCACGCTTGGCAACTGTCGGGACGTGGCGTCGCCAGCTCCGCAGCGCGCCGGCGGTGAGTCGGGGGTCGGACGCCTGGCGGCGGGCATCGTCGGGATCGACCAGGCCCCGCGGAGTGGTCAGCCACGCCGCCCCCAGAATCCGGTGCGCCGCCTTGGCCCAGCCGGCCGTGCTCACCCACGACGCCACCGGTCCGCGGAGACCGGTCGTCACCGTGCTCGGCAGCACGAAGATCGCACCCTCGCGGGTGGTGTGGCCGTTGGGACGCGGCGTCACCGTGCCGGCCGTGAGACTGGGCCGCGCTTCCGCGAGTGGATCGGCTGCAACTGCAGGTTCAGGCGGCGTCTGCCCGACCGTCGTCACCCGGCAAGCATAGGGAGTTCCGCCGCAGATCCCCAGGCCATCGTTCTGCCAGCGCCACGCGTGACCGCAGAATCGGGCGGAGCGTCGATTTCTCGACGAACGCGCACGGAGATGCGCCGCCTACGGGCGCGGCTGGACCCTTGCCGGAGCTACGGCGACGCCGGCACCGTCGGGCCTTGAAGGTCGACCCCGCTGCTGTCGGGGATCACCCAGAAGTCGATCTTGCCCGACTCGATCGCCCGCAGCAGCACGTAGTTCTCGCCAGCTGCCGCCAGCGCCTGGTTCAGCGCCGCAATCCCCTCTGCCTCGGCGGTCCGCTGCTGGACCTCGTTCTGCTTGGTCGCGATCTGCACCTCCGACGTCCGGTTGTCCTCGAAGGCAGTCGCGACGTTCTTCGGGATGTCGATGCGCTTGATGATGAACGTCGGCTCGGTGCACCTCCCGCCCGGGCGGAAGGTCGGCCCGCAGAAGTACCGCGCGCCCAGCGATCGGGTCAGCCGGGTGCTCAGCGCACGCCGGACCTTCTCCTGCAGCGTCGCCAGCAGGTCGGGGTCCGAGTAGATGTCGCCGACCGGGTACCGACGGGTCTCCGCCTGCAGCGCGTTCTCGATCTGCTGGCGGAAGGTGTCCTGGATGAGGTCGTCCCAGCCCGACGACGTGTAGGCCCGGTACTTCAGACCGAGCTGCTCGTGGAACGCGCGCAGCCGGTCGGTGTTGAGCTTGAAGTACACGGCCACCTGGTACTCGACCTGCACCCGGTCGTTGGAGGGCGCGACGACGGAGTCGGGCCCGACCATCGATCCCTGCTCGGCTGTCTTGGTGATGATGTAGTTCCGCTGATCGGCCGGGTAGAGGTACAGCGAATCGAAGAACCCCTTGAAGAACAGCCCGCTCCCGGGCTGGACGACCTTCTGGAAGTGTGAGCCTTCGAACGGACCACCGCCGTAGCTGATGCCGACCTTGTCCTTGGGTGTCTTCGCGAACGCGCCCACGACCATCGGTACGAGCGCGACGACCGCAATCGCAATGACGACGACGAGCACGACCACGAACCGCGGCTTGCCGATCGCGAGGCGGCGCACGCCGGCGAGCCCGCCGCCGGAACGATCCCGCCCGCGTCGCTTCTTCTTCTCGACCGGGACGGTTGCCGGCGCGCCGAGCGGGTCGACGTCGTTGTCGCCCGCGGCGACCGGTTTCTCCTCGTCGGGCATCTCTCAGGTCCTCCGGATCGTGGTCGGGTCAATCGTCACCGAGCGCGTCCTGCTCGTCCTGAAGGCGGCAGAAGCGCCGGTACTCCTTGATCACCGTCTCGGGATCGCCGTAGTCGACGACCTTCCCCTGGTGCAGCCACAGGCACTTCGTCGAGACCATCTCCAGGGCCTTGAGGCCGTGGCTCACCATGACGATGGTCCGGCCCCCTCCGCGCAGCTCGGCCATCTTCGCCTCGACACTCTCCTTGAACTTGCTGTCGCCGCCGGCGAGCGCTTCGTCGATCAGCAGCACCTCGGGATCGAGATGGACCGCGACCGCGAACCCGAGCCGGCTCGACATGCCCGAGGAGTAGCCGCGCATCGGCAGATCGAGGTACTCGCCGAGCTGCGCGAACTCGGCGATCGAGTCGCTGACCTCGTCGACCCGGGCGTCTGAGAACCCCATCGCCAGGGCACCGAGCTCGATGTTCGCCCGTCCGCTCAAGTCGCGGTCGAAGCCAAACGCCGGTGACAGCAGGGCCGAGACCTGGCCGCGAACGACGATGCGACCCTCGGTGGGAGGGATGATGCCGGCCATCGCCCGCAGGAGCGTCGACTTGCCGGCGCCGTTGCGTCCCACGACGCCGACCACCGCTCCTTTCGGGACGTCCAGCGACACGCCGCGCAACGCGGGCACGAGGCGCGTCGATCCACCGATGCCGAGCAGGCTGGACACGCCTGATCGCCACGACAGACGCGAGGCGCGCGCCTCCATGCGCACCCGGTACGACGCCGAGACGTCCTCCACCGAGATGGCAGGAAGACCGGCCGGCGCGTGTGCCTCAGATGTGGAGGGCGAAGGCTCGTTCATGCGACAAGAAGAAGACGGTGCCTGCCGAGAGCAGGAGCGCGGCCCAGAACAGTGACAGGGCGATCTGCCCGAAGGTCGGGACCCCGCCGGTGATGATCGCCTGGTAAGCGGAGAACACGGGAAACAGCGGGTTGACGATGAGGACCCGCTCGATCGCCGGGTAGCGGGTGAGGAAGTCGACCGGGTAGAGCACCGGGGTCACGAACAGCAAGACCCGGGTGAGGTAGGTGAGCATGTTCGTGACGTCGCGGATGTACACCGAGAGCGTGGCGAAGATCAGCGCCAGCCCGGTGTTCAGCGCGGTGTGGATCAGCAGGACCACGGGAAGGAACACGACGCCCGAGCCGAAGCTCTGGCCGGCCGCGAAGTAGATGACCAGGAACACGAGCGCCGACGGCACCAGCTCCAGCAAGCCCTTGTAGATGGCGGTGAGCGGTAGGAGCGCCCTCGGCAGCGACGAGTTCATCAGGAGCGCCCGGCTGCTGGTGACGGCGCGCGCGCCTTCGGTCAGGGCGATGCGGGTGAAGTTGAACAGGAAGAGGCAGCCGACGAGCAGGGTGAAGCCCTCGGCGGTACCGCGACCGCCTTGGCCGCCGCGGAGGATCGCGAACAGCAGCCAGTAGAGGCCGGCCTGGAAGAGCGGATCGAGCACCGCCCACGCCTGACCGGCGAGCATCGTCGAGCGCCGGCCGCGAATGGAGGCCCGGGCGCTGGCCTGGATGAACCGGCGCCGCTCCCAGATCTCGCGGACGTACGCGCCGAGCGGGGGCAGCCCGACGGAATGCGGCTCGAACACCGACACCACTTCGTCGCCGTTGCCCGGCACCGACCCGCCGGCGGATCCGTTGACCGCCGTCATCGGACCGGCTGCTCGACCGGTGTCCGCGCCGAGACGGCCTCGATCGCCGCCCGCACCATCCGCGCGGTGTCCTTCGACATGGTCAGACTCCGGCGCTTCTCGGACCGGCCCTCGGGCGAGGTGACCGTGCGCAGGCGACTCTCGAACAGCGGCACTCGATTCAGCTTCCGGAACTGGCGGTTCAGCGGGCCGAGGATCCCCGGGACGTCGCCGCGCTCGAGCTCGAGGGCGGCTGCGATCTCACGGGGCGTCACCTCCTTGCCGGCGCGGCCCCGGTGGGCCAGGAATCCCAGGAGGGCGCGGGTCCGATCGTTCGCGTCTGCGACCAGGCGGTCGATCCCGTCCTGGTCCCACTGCTTGGCCGGCCACTCGCCCGTCGGGGGCCGGGTCGAGACCCGGGCGACGTGGGCCATGACCTCGAGCACGTGCTCCTCGGGCACCGGGACCATCACGAATCGCACCGCCGGGCCTCCCCTGCGCTCGGCCTCCGCCCGCTCCCGGCAAATTAGCCTAGGTAAGACGTGGTGTAAACCACTGAATCCCTGGTAAAGCCAGGGTTCTTACCTCGACGAGCCGCGATCCCGGCGACCTCGGGCCCGTCGCCGGCCCCGGGTCTCGGCGCCCTTGTAGGTCCCGAGTGGTCGGAGGCGGGCGACGACGCTCACGAGGTCGGCCTGGTTGGCCATCACCTCGTCGAGGTCCTTGTACGCCCCCGGCATCTCGTCCAGCACGGCCTGGTTGCTCGCAGCGAAGACCTTCCCACCGGCCGCCGCGACCAGCTCGAGCTCGCCCTGGAGCGACAGCTCCGCTCGGGCTCGGCTGCGGCTGCGGATCCGACCGGCCCCGTGGCTGCACGACTCGAACGACAGGGCATTGCCCAGACCCTCGCCCAGGTAGGTCGCGGTCCCCATGGATCCGGGGGTGATCGTGGTCGTCCCGATCGCCGCCTTCACCGCCCCCTTCCGGTGCACCCAGACCTCGTGCCCGAAGTGCGTCTCGGCCGTGGCGTCGTTGTGGTGGATGTTGACGGTCCCGTCCCAGCGCACGCGGTTCGGAAAGCGCTGCTCCACGATCGCGGCGACCTCTTGGAGCATCCGGCGGCGGTTGCGATGCGCGTACTCCAGTCCCTCCCGGAGCGCGCGCTCGTAGGCCCGGCCCACCTCGGCCCACGGATCCTCGTCGCCGCCGGCGACCGGGAGCCACGCCAGTCCCGGGTCGGGAAGCTCGTGACCGTGGTGCCGGCAGAACGTCAGGGCCATGCGGTGGAAGTTGTTGCAGATCGCGCCGCCCACGCCGCGTGACCCCGAGTGCAGCATCAGCCACACGACGCCGTCCTCGTCGGCGAGGAGCTCGATGAAGTGGTTGCC
Organism: Acidimicrobiia bacterium; assembly: GCA_031177445.1. Classification (GTDB taxonomy): domain Bacteria; phylum Actinomycetota; class Acidimicrobiia; order IMCC26256; family JACDBD01; genus JAPSGP01. Next base: position 6,444 of record JAPSGP010000050.1, on the reverse strand, counting down.
GGACCCGAGGGTGCCGAGCTGGGACCGGCCGCGCCGGACAAAGTTCTCACGCTCGAGGGGCTGACCGCCGCGGCCTTCGGGCGACTGGGAAGTCGAGAGCGGCACGTCCGCCAGCGCCGCCCCCTCGACCATGGCATCGAAGGCGCGGTCGAGCAGGGCATCGACCTCGGGGTCAGGCGGCGGTGAGCGGTGGGCGGCGTTGCCGGAAGGGATCGACGACTGGATCCAACCCATGATGTCGTCGCGGGCGATCGGCCCCGGTCCTCCGGCCCGGGTCGGGAGTGGCGCGAGCAGCTCGTCCCTCGTCAACGTCGTGGGAACGATCGCCATCCCGCAGCCGATGTCGTTGCCGACGGCGTACGGAGACAGCGCGTCTTCCATCGCCACGACCGCGCCGATGGGGACGCCGTACCCCTGGTGGCCGTCGGCCATGACCGCGACGTGATGGAAGGCGACCGGCAGCGCGGCACAGTTCAGCGCCTGCCTGTGCGCGCCCGGTTCCAGCTCGGGCACCCACGAGTACACCGGCAGCCGACCGCCTTCGATGGTCTTCACACGATGGCCCTACCCGGATCGGACCGGTCGGGAACTGTCCGAGGTTCGCGCCCTCACTCGCCCGCGTACGTCCCGAAGCTCCAGAGGTTGCCGTCGGGATCGCGCACCGTGAAGCCCCGCGAGCCGTAGTCCTCGTCGCGAAGGCCGCGCACGACCTCGGCGCCGGCTCCGGTCGCGCGTGCGAACAAGCCGTCAGGGTCGTCGCACACCACGTAGATCGCGTCGTTGCCGGGCACGCGCTGGCCGAAGGGCGTGTCGTCCTTGCTCGCGGTGCCGAACATGATCCCGCCGCCGAGGGGCCAGCGCATCTCGCCGTGCTCGATGATCGTCGGGTCGTCGTCGCGTGCGTATGCGGCCTGCTCCTCGAACCCGAACGCGTCGGTGAGGAACTTCATCGCCGCGCGGGCGTCTCGAAACGCGAGGCAGGGCCAGATGTGGGTCTTGGAGGTGGTGCTCTGGTTCGTCATGCCGTCGATCCTGACGGCTCGAGCACTCCCTCGTCTTGGAAGGATGGAAGATCCTCTTCGGCGAGCCACTGACTCGGCGGGCATCCCGCGAGCTCTGCGAAGTCCCGCGCCAGATGAGCCTGGTCGTAGTAGCCGCACGTCGCCGCGACCTGGGCGATGGAGATGAACGACGGCGTGGACTGCAACATCCTTTGCACCCGCTCGAACCGCACGACCCGTCCGGCGAGCTTCGGCGACAGGCCGAACTCGTCGCCGAAGCGCCGAGCCAGGTGTTGGCGCGTCCATCCCACCTCGCGAGCGAGGTCGGTCACGGGGACCGTCCCGCCGGACTCGACGAGCACCTGCCAGGTCCGGAGGAGCGGCGGTGCGGCGACATCGTCTCGCAGCAGGCGCAGGAGTACGTCGTCGCAAGCAGCAAAGCGCGCCTCCCAGGTGTCGGCGAGCTGCACGCGCTCCCAGAGCTCGTTGCCCACCGACCCGACGACCTCGTCGAGCTCGACCGACGTGTTCCACAGCTCGCGGGCCGGCATGCCGAAGAGCGCGCGCGACCCCAGCGGGGTGAGCTCGACCGCCACGCCCTCCTGATTGCCGTCGTGAGCGATCAACGCGGGCGAGGCCTGCAGCCCGCCGACGACGCACCGGTAGGCGTCGGGGGCCTGGGACGGATCAGTCTGGGCGACCACGTCGATGTCGGAACCGATGGCGACGATGAAGGTCATGTGCCGCGACGGCAGGCCGCGATGCAGCCCCGCCGGAAACCCGACCATCCGGTAGCCGACGTAGCGCTCGACCAACGCGGCGAGTGCGGGCGCGGGTCGGCTGGTCTTCCATTCGGATGCGGTGTCCATTCGAGTTCAGGCTACGGCGGCAGCGGGCGGGTCAGTCACCGATCGCCGCGTACGCCGCTTGCCCGCTGCGACCCCGAACTCGATCACGGTGACCCCGGGATAGCCCAGCTTGCGGGCGAGCGACGCCGCGCGCTCCACACCGTGGGCATAGAACGGCCGATCCACCAGCCCCTTGTCGTAGAGGAAGTCGACTGACAACAGCCCGCACGAGGTGCCGAGCCGCTTCACGAGCTCGGGCGCGAGATCGCCGTCGGCCCACCGTGACACGGCCCGCGCGGTCTCACGCCGCGCCCGAGCGGTGAGACCCGACAGGACCGGCACCCGCAAACCTCAAACAGGTCGGGCCCGCGGCCCGGCGATCGGCGGACCGCCCGGCAACGCGTATTCCCGACGGGGACGTGACTCCAGCCACACTATAGAACGTTGACGTATCGGAACGAGACGCTTACGATTCGTAGAGATACGGAAGCGTCTCGTTCGCCTCCGACTCCGTTGGCCCCCCGCCCAGAGGAGCTCGTCGATGGCCTCTCCCACCGTCGCCACACCCGCTGTTCCCCTGCACGAGCAGCCCGGCATCCACGCTCGTCGCTGGTTCCTGCTGGCGATCATGTGCCTCTCGCTCGTCCTCGTCGTCATGTCGGTGTCCGGTCTCAACACCGCGCTGCCGACGATCCAGAGCGAGCTCGAGGCTTCCGCGTCCGAGCTCCAGTGGATCGTCGACTCGTACGCGATCGTGTTCGCCGGCTTGCTCCTGAGCGCGGGGGCGATCGGTGACCGCTTCGGCCGCCGGCGGGCCCTCGTCGCCGGTCTCGGCGTGTTCGGGCTCGGGGCGCTGCTCGGCGGATTGGCGTCGAGCGCGTCGCAGGTGATCGCCAGCCGGGCGGTGATGGGCATCGGCGCCGCCTTCATCATGCCGGCGACGCTCTCGATCATCACCGCGATCTTCCCGCCCCACGAGCGTGCCCGCGCGATCGCGATCTGGGCCGGCTTCGCCGGGGCCGGCGCCTCGATCGGTCCCATCATCACCGGCGGGTTGCTCGAAGGCTTCTGGTGGGGCTCGACCCTGCTCGTGAACGTGCCGATCGTCGCCAGCATCGTGATCGCCGTGCTGGCGTTCGCGCCAAACTCGCGAGACGACACCCACACGCCGCTCGACCCCGTGGGCGCGCTGCTGTCGCTGATCGGCTTGAGCGCGCTGGTCTTCGGCATCATCCAGGGCCCCGAGGACGGCTGGACGAGTGGCATCGTCCTCGCCTCGTTCCTCGTCAGCGCGGTCGCGCTGTCGCTGTTCGTGCGGTGGGAGCAGCGGAGCGACCACCCGATGCTGCCACTCTGGCTGTTCCGTGATCGCCGCTTCAGCACCGGGAGCGGCGTGATCACGCTGGCGTTCTTCGTGATGTTCGGGTTCTTCTTCCTGCTGACCCAGTACCTCCAGTTCGGGCGCGGATACTCGCCGCTGGAGGCCGGCCTGGCCGGGCTGCCGATCGCGCTGACGTTCATCGTCTTCTCCCCTCGTGCCGCCACCCTCGCCGAGCGCTACGGCGCCGGACGGGTGATGGCAGCCGGGCTCGCCGTCGTCGCGGCCGGTTTCGGCGTGCTGACCACGCTGTCGACGGACACGCCGTACCTGGTGCTGGCGGGTGCGCTCGTGCTCCTCGGCGCCGGCTTCAGCGTCACGGCAGTGGCGACGGGCGAGATCATGACGTCGGTGCCCCTGTCGAAGGCCGGCGTGGGGTCGGCGGTGAACGACACCACGCGGGAGCTCGGTGGCGCGCTCGGCATCGCGCTGCTCGGCAGCATTGCGACCACCGCGTACCGCTCGAGCGTCGAGCTCGACGGCGTGCAGCTCCCGTCGGGTGCACGCGCCGCAGCCGAGGAGTCGATCGGGGCCGCCAACGCGGTCGCGGGCTCGGTCCCTGGCGGCGGCAGGATCGTCACCCAAGCCGCGTCCGCGTTCACGGACGCGTTCACCGTCGCCAATACCATGTCGGTCGCGGTCCTGCTCGCCACCGCGGTGGCCGTCCTGGCATTCTGGCGCCGTCGTGGGGACGAGCCGGATGAAGCGCTCGTCGAGGAGCCGATCGAAGCGGTGGCGGCGGCCTACGGCGTCGAGCTCATCCCCGTTCCGGCAGGCGAAGTGCGAGAATGACGAGATGGTCGAAGCAGGATCACCGGCGACGGTCGCGGAGCAGGACCCTCGCGTCGAGCGTTCGCGCCGAGTGATCCTCGAGGCCGTCCTCGAGGAGCTCGGCGCGGTCGGGTACGGCGCCCTCACGATCGAGGCGGTCGCGGCCCGCGCCGGGGTCGGCAAGAGCACGATCTACCGGCACTGGCGGGGGAAGCTCGAGCTGGTCGAGGACGCGTTCCGCACCCTCAAGGCACCCGTCGTCGTGCCCGAGGGTGGGGACCTGCGCGAGAAGGTCGTCAGCATGCTCGAGCAGATCGCGTGCCTCGTCGAGCAGTCGACCTACTCGACGTGCATGCCGGCGCTGATCGAGGCCTCCGAACGCGACCCCGAGGTGCGCGACTTCCACCGTCGCTTCAGCGCCGAGCGTCGCGCGGTTCTCGTCGACCTGCTACGTGACGCCGTCGAGAGCGGCGAGCTCCCGGCGGGGAGCGATCCCGACCTGCTCGCCGACGCGCTCGTGGGAACGATCTTCCTGCGCCGCCTCATGCTCCACGAGCCGCTCGACCCCGCAGCCGTCCCCGAGCTCGTGGACCAGCTGCTCCCGTCGCCGCGAAAGCGCGCCGCGGCCCGGGGGCTACGGACGGTACGGCCGTAGCCCGTCGGCGGGCACGCTTCCGAGCCGGCCGGACTGGAAGTCCTCGATCGCCTGGACCAGCTCGTCTCGAGTGTTCATGACGAACGGCCCGTACGCGGCGACGGGTTCGCGGATCGGTCGCCCGCCGAGCAGCAGGACGTCCAGGGTGCGGGACGGCTGGCTGCCGAAGACCAGCGTGTCGCCTGGCCCGAACACCACGAGCTGGCCGGTCTCGATCGGCCGGCGTTCGGCGCCAACGGTTCCGGCACCGGCGAGCACGTAGGCGAGCGCGTTGAAATCGTGGCGCCAGGGCGCGATCAGCTGTGCGCCCGGCGACAGCGTCGCGTGCGCGACCGTGATCGGTGTGTACGTGTCGCCGGGGCCGCGCTCGCCGGCCAGCTCCCCCGAGATCAGCCGCACCAGCGCGCCGCCGTCGCGCGACGACAGCAGCGCAACCTGGTCGCCCTCGAGGTTCTGGTACCGGGGCGCGACGAGCTTGTCCTTCGCCGGCAGGTTCACCCAGAGCTGGATCCCGTGGAACCTCCCGCCGGTGATCACGAGCTCCTCCGGCGGGGTCTCGATGTGCAGGATCCCGCCGCCGGCCGTCATCCACTGCGTCGCGCCGTCGGTGATGAGGCCGCCACCACCGTGGGAGTCCTGGTGCTGGAACGTGCCGTCGATGATGTACGTGACCGTCTCGAACCCGCGGTGCGGGTGCCAGTCCGTGCCCCGGGGCTCGCCGGGCGCGTAGTCGACCTCACCCATCTGGTCCATGTGGATGAACGGGTCCAGATCGGCGAGGGGGACGTCGGCGAAGGCCCGGCGGACGGGAAAGCCCTCACCCTCGTAGCCGCTCGGCGCCGTCGTCAGCGACCGCACCGTGCGCGGGCGTGCCTCGGGACCGGGCTCCGGGAGCTTCGGCAGGGTCAGGGTGTCGGCGGTCACGGCGGGCATCGTCGCCTCCAATAGTTGCAGCAGCAACTACCTTAACCGGCGCGCTCTGGTTCTTGTTCCCGGCGGGTCAGCCGGTGAACCGGGGGGCAGCCCGAACCGCGGCAGCCGGCGTCGCGACCTCCGTAGGCCGGCCCGGCGGGGCCGGCTGGGCGGGCGGCGTAGGCGGCGCAGGCGGCGCGCACGGATCGGTCGGACCGGTGGGGTTCGGCGGCAGCGGCGGTTCGCATCGGCAAGGGCACCGAACACCCCCTGTGGCGGCATGGCGGAGTCGGCGGACGATAGTTGACGCCGCGAGCGGAAGGCGTGCGTTCGCACCTTCGATCTCGGGCGCGTTGATCGCCGCCGCGAGGGATGCGACTCTGACCCCCGTGATCAGCACGTTTCGCCAGCAGCCCGGACTGATTCGGCGACAGGTCCTGGTGCCGGTGCTCGTGGCCGGCGCCGCCGCCATCCTGGTCGCGTGCGAGCCCGACGGCGGCGGCCGTACCGCGACCACGAAACGCCCGTCGAGCACCTCGTCGACCACCACGGCGCCGACCACCACCACGACCCCCCCGCCGGCCACGTACCAGGTCAAGCGGGGGGACAACCTGACCGGCATCGCCAGGTTCTTCCACGTGTCGACGGAGGCGCTCATCTTCGTCAACCAGCTCCCGAGCGCGGATCAGATCAAAGAAGGCCAGATCCTGCAGATCCCTCCCGCCCCTCCCGTCGAGCTGAAGGTGACCCCAGCCAACGCGGCGGTCGGCACCGTGTTCGCGTTCGAGCTGACCGGCGCGATCGCCGCCGAACCGGTCACCTTCACCGTCGCCGGGCCCGACGGCAGCTCGTTCACGGGACCACCCCACCCCGCGTCGC
>JAPSGP010000246.1 GCA_031177445.1 Acidimicrobiia bacterium | reverse complement strand
GTCCCGAGCGACCTCGCTCTTGGACCGCCCCTCGACCACCACCGCCGTGATCACCAGCCGAGCCATCGACACCGCACACCCCCAAAGTCAGGGTGTGAACGATGTCGCGAGACACCTGTGAACTATGTGCTGAACTCAGACACCACTCCCTCCGCTCGGACCTGGCCGGTGCTAGCTCGTCAATCTGTCAATTGCCCCCGATGGATCGGGGGGGTCACAACTGGTTGTCGACCGCGGCAGGCTCGATGTTGGCGTTGTAGTGGAAGAGGTTGTCGGGGTCGTACTTGGCCTTGATTCGCGCGAGTTGCTCGTACTTGGCCGGACCGTAGGCAGCCCGAACACGTTCGCCGCGGCTTACTTCTACCGCGTTGACGTATACGCCGGCGGTCGTGTGGGGACGCAGCGCCTCCCAAAACGCCCGGAACCATGCCTCATCGGCGACCAGGAGATCTGGTGTCGGGCACACCGCGATCAAGAACACGGCAAAGCGTGGTGAACGGCCGCCGCTGAACGCTGTCTCGTCGTCACCGATCTCCGAGTACGCGCCGTCCAGCCGGTAGAACAGCAGGACCGACAGCGGCGACGTCTTCTTGGGCAGGTGCTCGACGACCACCTCGATGACGTCGTCGGTGAGCTCCTCGATGTAGCCCCCGGTGTCGTCGTTGTAGAAGCCCCACGCGTTCGGTTCGTCGATCATCTGCTGCAAGGCCACGTACGGCATCGGCGAGACGTGCTCCCAAAGGGGTGGGACCGCGTCGCGAAGACGGGCCACCACCTGGTCGTGCTCTTCGACCGAACCGAACCCCACGACGATGAGGGCGTAGCCGGGGCGCTGGTGGTGCTCTTCGGGGACGAACGGCTCCGGTGGCGCGTTGAGCCCGCCGATGATGATGTTCACGCTGCGAGGCAGCGTCGCGATGACTTCGCGGGCGGCGCCGAGCACCTCACGCCCAGTGCCGAGATCCCAGAAGAGCAGGCCGACCTGCACGGTCGGGCCGACCTCGTCGAGTCGGAACTCGAACTCGATCACGACGCCGAAGTTGCCGCCACCGCCGCGGATCGCCCAGAACAGATCGGCGTTCTCGTCCGCGGCCGCCCGCAGGATCCGCCCGTCGGCCGTCACGACTTGCGCCGACACGAGGTTGTCGATGCTCAGCCCGGCTTGACGCGTGAGCCAACCCATGCCGCCGCCGAGCGTGAGCCCCGCGACTCCCGTGTGGCTGACCACACCCGCTGGCGCGGCGAGACCGTGTGCCTGGGTCGCTGCGTCGAGATCGCCGAGCAGTGCGCCGCCGCCGACTCGCGCCCGCTTGGCATCGGGATCGACGTCGACCTGGTTGAGTCGGCTGAGGTCGATGACCAGGCCCTGATCGATGGCCGACGCCCCGGACATGCTGTGGGCGCCGCCCCGAACCGCAAGATCTAGCCCTGCATCGGTTGCGAATGTGACCGCGGCCGAGACGTCGGCTGCCGACTCGCAACGTGCGATCATCGCCGGTCGCCGGTCGATCTTCGCGTTCCATACGCGCCGGGCGTCGTCGTATGCGACATCGTCGGGCCCGATCACCGGGCCGCTCATCGCCGCCCGCAGCCGATCGATCGGCCCACTCACCATCTGAGTCATGGAGGCCTCCGTTTCGGCCGATCGTCAGCACCGACGCAAGCGACATGGGCGCGGACGAGACCCCTCGAAAGATACAGAACGTTGCCGAGCACGCCAATGGTGAAAGCCGCGTACCGCAACCGTCCTGTTCATCGATCTCGTCGAGTCCACCACGGTGCGACAGGCGGTCGGCAACGATGCAGACCCAGAATGAGGAGCAGTTCTCCCGACGGGTTCGAAAGACATCCCACCAGTTCCGCAGCGCCGGGCCCGGCGTGGCATCGTTCCTGGCCGCAGCGGGTTCGAAAGAGGGCCATCGCGACCGTTGCCTCGTGTTGGGTGTCCTCGACCGGCACTTGTGGGGCACGACAGGCGCGTGTCGCGCGAGGTCGTCGAAGGCACTCGCAAACCGAAGGCGGGCCGATCGCGCGCGCCGCCGCCCTCGTCGTCCGCCCGCCGTTGCCACGACTCATGGCTCCGTCGCGCAGCAGGTCAGTGCGGTGCGTTCGCCGCCTCGAACGCCGGGTCGAGGTAGAACAGCTCGAGCTGGATTCGGTCCGGATCCTTGAAAGTCAGCACGGACCCGTACTCCCGATCGACCACTGGCGTGTGGACCACGCCGAGCGACTCGAAGTGCGCCTGCCATTCCAAGAGGGCGTCGCGGCTGTCGACGGCCAAGCCCATGTGGTCGAACCCGGTGCGCACCGGATCGAAGGGCTCTCCCGCGTTGGCGTCGTGCTGCTGGAACTCGATGGCGATGGTCTCGGTGAGCTCGAGAAGGATGCCGTGCCACCCCTCGTCGTGGTCGAGCCGGACCAGCTCCCGCAGCCCGAACACCTCCTTCCACCAGGTCGCCGTCTTCTCGGCGTCGCTGACGGACAACGAGATGTGGGAGACGTCGGAGAACCTTGGCATGTCGCCCTCCCTTGTTACTCTGGATCGGAGTAAGTAGTCCGACTATACTCCGGTTAGGAGGAACGTCAAGTGGCCCAGCAGCCGACGACCACCTCGTACGCCATCCTGTGCCTGCTCGCCGTGCGCGACTGGACCGCCTACGAGCTCGCGCAACAGATGGACCGCAGCGTCGGCAACATGTGGCCCCGAGCCGCCAGTGTCGTATACGAGGAACCCAAGCGACTCGTCGCCCTCGGGTTGGCCACGGCCACGGCGACCTCCACTGGCAAGCGGGCGAGCACGACCTATGGCATCACGGTCAAGGGTCGCCGGGCGCTCCGCCGCTGGCTTGAGCGGCCCGGTGGCGGTCCGGTCACCGAGTTCGAGGGCCTGTTGAAGGTGGCGTTCGCCGACCACGGCTCGATCGAGGGCTTGCGCGCGAACCTCCAAGCTATCCGCGAGCTCGCCGAGGCCGACATCGTCGACAATGAGCGCCGGCTTGCAGAGTACGCGGAGAGCGGAGGCCCGTTCCCTGATCGCCTCCCGGTCATCGCCCTCGCAGCCGAACACTTCCGGTTGCAGTCCGAAGCCCTTCTCCTCTGGATCGACTGGGCGGAGCAGACAACACGCGAATGGACAGGCGTCACGATCGGCACGGGCGCCCGAGTCCCCGCCGATGCCTTCAGATCATCCCCCTGAGGGAGCGGCTATCCCCGAACGCCGGATCGAGGACCCCGCAGCTGCTGTCGGTGACCACCCAAGAAGGTCGATCAGCCGCGGGTCCGGGTTCGAAAGGCATCCCACTAGTTTCCGCTCGTGGTCGGAGCTACAACATCGTGCCGGGCGAGAGTGCAGACTGGCTGTCCGATCGCGAAGCGAGCTGAAGATCCTCTTTCGAACCCACTCCGCCGGGATCCGACAGGACGGAGTGGACTTCAAGGGGGAACGATGCCAGACACAGATCAGGCGGGGCCGAGGCGAGCGATGTCCCGCGACGGCACCGAAATCGCGTACTGGACGAGCGGCGAGGGACCGCCGCTCGTGGTCGTCCATGGAGCACCCGCCGACCACACTCGCTGGCGACCATTGCTTCCCCATCTGGAACCGCAATTCACGGTCCACGCCATCGATCGGCGAGGTCGCGGAGCCAGCAGCGACGCGCCCGAATACGCCATCGAGCGCGAGTTCGAGGACGTAACCGCCGTAGTGGACGCGGTCGCGCAGGCCTCCGGCTCTCCCGTCGATCTGTACGGTCACTCGCACGGCGGCATCGTCGCCTTCGGTGCGGCGACGTTGACGCCGAACCTCCACAAGCTCGTGCTCTACGAGGGTTGGCCGGTTCCGAACCCGGATGTGTTCGCCCTGCCGGCGGAGTTGGAGCAGCGCATGGACGCGCTCCTGGCTCAGGGGGACCGCGACGCGGTGGTCGAGCTGCTCTTCCGTGAGCTCGAGGACATGTCCGATGCGGACATGGACGCCTTCAAGGCGGCATCCTCCTGGCCGGGACGAGTCGCCGCCGCGCACACGATCACCCGCGAGATCCGCGGTGAGCAGTCGGCGCGGCTCGATCCCCAGCGCGCGGTCAAGATCACTGCGCCAGTCCTCCTGCTCGTCGGCGAGAACAGCTCCGACCCCTCCAAGCCGGATGTCGAGGCCGTGGCGGCTGCGCTCTCCGACGCTCGCATCGTGGTCCTCGCAGGCCAGGGGCACGTCGCGGACGTCTTGGATCCTGAGATCTTCGCCGGGCAAATTACGGCGTTCTTGCACGGCGAGAACTGAGCTGCTGACCCAATTCGGCTTCATCGAGGTCGCGGTTCGAAAGGCGTCCCACATGTTCCGCTCGGTGTTCCGGTGTGGCGGCTGCGACCGTCGTGCTACCACGCCTTCGAAAGAGCGTGGTGCCTCCCTTCAGCGAAGGCGACGCGCGTGGTCGTCTGAGTATCGGCGAGCATGTAGCCCGAGGCAGCCGTGACCGAGCTCGATGAGCGGTGCGCCAGGGATCGGCTACAGAAGGGAACGGAATCATGACCCCAGATCAGATGGAAGCGCTGTTCCGTGCCCATCGCGAGGCCGAGGCGCGCCGCGACTACGACGCGGTCCTCGACACCTTCGCACCCGACTGCTATCTCGAGACCGCGCCTCTCAGCTCACGGAGTGAGGGACGCGAGGCCGCTCGAGCCGCGTACGTCAACTACTTCACGGCATTCCCCGATCTGGCGCCGCTCGACGAGGGCATGGCATTCGGCGATGACGTATTGGTCACGTGGGGACATCTCAGCGGCACGAGCCAAGGCGACTGGCTCGGTGTCCCGCCGAGCGGCGGATCGTTCCGCGTGCCGTTCACGAACGTCACCACCTTCGCGGGAGGCCGCATGGCCGGCGAGACCATCTACTTCGATCTCGCCACCCTGTGCGAGCAGGCCGGGCTGCCGCTCGAGCTGGTGCGCAACGCCGCGAAGGCACGGGCGGTCCCGCCCGAGTCGCGTGCTGGCTGACCACACCAACCTGCTGACGATTTCCGCTTGTACGTCTCGCCTGCTCGCGCCACGATGCTGAAAGACAGCACGCACGACCCTGGGGGGGACCATGGCACATCCGAATGAAGACTTGGTGCGTCGTGGCTACGAGGCCTTCAGCAACGGCGACTTGGAGGCCTTGTCGCAGATCATGACGCCGGACGCCGTCCACGTCTCGCCGGGCAACAACCAGCTGAGCGCCGAATACAAGGGCCAGGACGAGGTGTTCGGCTACTACGGCAAGCTCGGCGAGCTCACCGATGGAACCTTCAAGGTGGAGGTG
>JAPSGP010000532.1 GCA_031177445.1 Acidimicrobiia bacterium | reverse complement strand
GTTGTCGCCGACGTACCCGCCGAAATAGGCGGGATCATCGGAGTTGATCGTGACCAGCAACCCGCGCTCCAGCAGCGAACGGAAGTTGTGGTGGCGCAGATCGTCGAACACCCGCAACTTGACGTTTGAGAGGGGGCACACGGTGAGCGGGACCTGCTCCTCGACGAGCCGCTGCACGAGACGCTCGTCTTCGGTGCACCGGATCCCGTGGTCGATGCGGCGCACTCGAAGAAGGTCGAGGGACTCGGAGATGTACTCGGGCGGCCCCTCCTCGCCCGCGTGCGCGACCGTGAGAAACCCTTCGGCGCGGGCCCGCTCGAACACCTCGCGGAACTTCGACGGCGGGTTGCCCACCTCGGTCGAGTCGAGACCGACCGCGCTGATCACCTCCCGGTATGGCAACGCGGCCTCGAGCGTCGCCTTCGCCGCGCCGGCCTCGCGATCGCGCAGGAAGCAGAGGATGAGCCGGGACGTGATCCCGAGCTCCCGCTCGCCCTCTTCGAGCGCGCTCCGGATCCCGTTCACGACCGTCGAGAACGCCACCCCGCGCTCCGTGTGCGTCTGCGGGTCGAAGAAGATCTCGGCGTGGCGCACGCCCTGGGCGGCGGCGCGCTCGAGATAGGCCCGGGTCAGCTCGTGGAAGTCGCGCTCGGTGAGCAGTACCTGGCACGCTTCGTAGTACAGGTCGAGGAAGGACTGCAGATCGTCGAACACGTACGCGCGCCGGACGGCGTCGACGTCGGGATACGGCAGCTTCACACCGTTCCGTTCGGCGAGCTCGAACAGCAGCTCGGGCTCGAGCGTCCCTTCGATGTGCAGGTGGAGCTCGGCCTTGGGGAGCTCGTACAGGTGCTCGGGGCGCAGCATCGCCGCCTCCCTAGCGCTGCGCGCAGGCTTCGATCGCCGCTGCCGCGGCCGCGTTGGCCGCCTTCGTGGCACCCTGGGCGAGCCGAAACAGGAAGGGCAGCTTCCACGGATGCCGGACGAGGTACTTCAGCGCCCCCACCGGGTTCGGCGACCCATCCGGGTTCGCCATGGTCAGCATCTCGAGGTCGCCTTCGATGGCCCGGTCGCTGATCGCGCGGAACACCGACCACGGACACCCACGGCGCTCGCACACGGCCGCGATCGCGGCGGTCTCCATGTCGACCGCGACCACACCCTGCTCCGACAAGGCCGCCAGGCGCTGCTCGTCGACGATGAACTCGTCGGACGTCGACAGCTTGCCGCGCGGGGTCAGGTCGCCGAGCGCATGCGGGCGGTACTCGGTGCCGGTGGCGCCGTCGATGACGGCGTCGGGAACGAACACCTCCCCGATCTCGAAGCGCGGGTCGACGCCGCCGGCGATGCCGACGACGACCAGGTGGTCGAACGGGCCCGCGTCGAGGACGCGCTCGGTTGCGGCCGCGGCCGCCACCGTGCCCATCGAGGTCGTCGTCGCGACGATCTCGGCGGACCCGAGCGCGCCGAAGTAGAGCGGCGGATTGCCGCCCGGCGTCCGCTGCAGCGCCAAGCCCTTGACGAGCGGACGCAGCTCGGAGCGCATCGGCGCCAGGAGGGCGATGCGAGCGTCGCCGGCCACCATCCCGTCCGCCCGCCCCTGGCCCCCGGGTTCAGCTGGCGTCGCTGTTACCGGGGGTCGCGCCCGAAGGCGAGTCGGCGTCCTGGAGCCATTCGGGAACTTCACCGTTGGGGCCGAACCCGGGGTCGAACCCGTCGGACGAGCTCGCCTCGTCGCGTTCGGTCCCCCGATCCAATCCCTGGCGCCGGGCACGCTTCGCCGCCTGCTTCTCCTGACGTGCGCGCTCGCGTTGCAATTTCGCAAAGGTCGTGCGCTGTCTGCCGGCCATCACTATCTCCTCGTGTTACGAGATCGGTCGTACGTTCTGCGCCTCTTCACCCTTCCGACCGGGTGCGACGTCGAACTCGACCCGCTGACCCTCGTCGAGGGTTCGGTAGCCCTCGCCCTGGATCGCCGAGAAGTGCACGAACACGTCGTCGCCACCCTCACGGGAGATGAAGCCGTAACCCTTCTCGGCGTTGAACCACTTGACGGTACCTTGCGTCATTCGTCTTGCTCCTGTTGTTGTTCATTCTGGTGTTACCGCATCGATCGGTTGGCAC
>JAPSGP010000245.1 GCA_031177445.1 Acidimicrobiia bacterium | reverse complement strand
GATCCTCACCGTCGGGCACGGCAAGGTGCGGGCGGTCGCCAAGGGCATCCGCAAGCCGTCGAGCCGGTTCGGGGCTCGCCTCGAGCCGACCAGCCACGTGTCGCTGCAGTGCTACCGGGGGCGCGAGCTCGACGTCGTGACCCAGGTCGAGACCATCGACGCCTTCCGCCCGCTCCGCGAGCACTACGGGTCGCTCACCCACGCCATCTCGATGCTCGAGGCCGTCGACCAGGTGGCCCAGGAGCGCGAACGCAACCCCGCGCTGTACCGCATGCTCGTGGGCGCCCTGCGAACGCTCGCGGCCGGCCCCTCGCAGCTGGTGGCGCCGGCGTTCTTCTGGAAGCTGCTCTCGCTCGAGGGCTTCCATCCGCTGCTCGACGGCTGCGCCCGCTGTGGCGACGACGACGGCCCCTTCGCCGCCTTCGACTTCGGCGACGGCGGTGTGGTGTGTGGCGGCTGCGCCCGACTCGGGGGCCGGCGGGTCGACCCGGAGGCCGTGGCGCTGCTGCGCCGCATCCTCGGCGGCGACCTCCGGGGCGCGCTCGCGCGTGCGCCCGATCGCGCCGCCACCGAGGTCGAGTACCTCGGGGTGGCCGCGCTCGAGTACCACCTCGAGCGTCGCCTCCGTAGCGCCGCGCTCCTGGAGCTCGCCTAACCCGACCAGGGGTTCCGCGAACCTCGCCGGTACCATCGAGGATCATGGCTCGGCCGGATCTGATGGAACGCGTGGTCAACCTGTGCAAGCGCCGGGGCCTCGTGTTCCCGTCGAGCGAGATCTACGGCGGGTTCCGCTCCACCTGGGACTACGGCCCGCTCGGAGTGCTGCTCAAGCGCAACGTGAAGGACGCCTGGTGGCGGTCGATGGTCCAGCTCCGCGACGACGTCGTGGGCCTTGACTCGGCGATCCTCATGCACCCGAAGGTGTGGGAGGCCAGCGGCCACGTGAGCGCGTTCGCCGACCCCCTGGTCGACTGCCGCAACTGCAAGGAGCGGTTCCGGGCCGACCAGCTCCCGGCATCGGGCGCGTGCCCGAACTGCGGCGCCAAGGACTCGTTCACCGAAGCCCGCCAGTTCAACCTCATGTTCAAGACCCACGTGGGCCCGGTGGAGGACGACGCATCGGTCGCCTACCTGCGACCGGAGACCGCGCAGGGGATCTTCGTCAACTTCCTCAACGTCCAGATGACGACGCGCAAGAAGCCGCCGTTCGGGATCGCCCAGATCGGGAAGTCGTTCCGCAACGAGATCACGCCCGGGAACTTCATCTTCCGCACCCGTGAGTTCGAAGTGATGGAGATGGAGTACTTCGTCCCTCCTGACGATGGCCCGCGCTGGTACGAGTACTGGTGTCAGGAACGGCTGCGCTGGTTCACCGACCTCGGCATCCCCGACGAGATGCTGCGGCTGCGCCCGCACGACCCGGACGAGCTCTCGCACTATTCGGTCGGCACCTCCGACGTGGAGTTCGCCTACCCGTGGGGGTGGGGCGAGCTCGAGGGGATCGCCAACCGCACCGACTTCGACCTGGCGCAGCACGCGCAGTTCTCGGGTCAGGACCTCGGCTTCTACGACCAGGAGAATGATCGCCGCTTCGTCCCACACGTGATCGAGCCGGCGCTCGGTGCCGATCGATGCCTCCTTGCGTTCCTGCTGGCGGCGTACACCGAGGAAGAGGTGCGAGGGGAGAAGCGGACGCTGCTCAAGCTCGATCACCGCTTGGCACCGATCCAGGTCGCGGTGCTCCCGCTGTCGCGGAACGAGAAGCTGGGCCCGGTGGCGCGCGAGGTCGCCGACCTGCTGCGGCCGCGGTTCATGATCGACGTCGACGACGCCGGCTCGATCGGCCGCCGCTACCGCCGCCAGGACGAGGTCGGCACGCCGCTGTGCGTGACCATCGACTTCGACACGCTCGACGACCAGGCGGTCACGGTGCGTGAGCGCGATTCGATGGTCCAGGACCGGGTGCCGATCGAGAAGCTCGAAGCGCATCTGCAGGAGCGCCTGCCGCTGTGACCGAATGTGAGTGAACACCGTGGGTGAATCGCACTACGAAGTGATCGGGGTCGAGTCCGGTGCCACCAAGGACGAGATCCGCGAGGCCTATCGAAACCGCCTCGAGCAGTTGCGGACGCAGGCCGAGTCGGGCAAGTCCGATCGCGTCCGAGAGGACGCGCGTCAGGAGACGAAGCAGCTCAACGCGGCGTGGCAGGTGTTGAGTGACCCGTTCCAGCGCCAGCGCTACGACGAGGGCCTGGGGTCGGACGAAACTGCTCGCGCCGATTCGCTCGACGATTCGGCAGGCGATTCGGTGAGCGATTCGCGGGACGATTCGGCGCAAGCGGCGCCGCCGGCACGAGGGCTCCGTCGCTTCCTCGAGCCCCGGGAGCCGCGAGGCCGCACCGGTTCGGCCCCGACCAGGGCGCCTCGGGAGCGCCGGCCACCGGAGGGAGTGGCGGGTGCGGAGGCGGCCCCACTCGGTCGCCGGCTGGCCGCGATGGGCATCGACCTCGTGACCGTGGGCGCGCTCTATCTCGCGATCGTGAACCTCGCCGCCGCGCTCGTCACCGACGACGAGACCGCGGGCTTCGTCGCGCTGGTGATCACCACCGTGTTCATCGTCTTCGTCCTCTACTTCGTCGGGATGACCGCCCGTACCGGTCAGACGCTCGGGAAGCGGCTGACCCACATCATGACGGTCGATGCCGATACCGGACAGCTGCCGACGTTGCGTCGAGCCGGGCTGCGCTACGTCGTCCCGATCGTGCTGTTGCTCGGGCTGCCCGGATCGCTCGGCGCGCTGCTCGCACTGCTGTTCGGGTTCTCGTGGGCGCTCATCGACACGCGTGTGGGGCTGATGGACCGGCTCGGACACACCCGTGTCGTCTTGGCGCGCTATCGGCCCGAGCGCCAGTCCGAGTCTCACTAACCTCGTTCCGCGATCGCCGAGTCGACGCCTTCCGGGAGGCATGCATGAAATACGTCTACGCCTTCGAGGAAGGCGGCAAGGAGCAGAAGTACCTCCTCGGCGGCAAGGGAGCGAACCTCGCCGAGATGACGAAGATCGGCCTGCCGGTCCCGCCGGGCTTCACGATCAGCACCGACGCGTGCAAGGCGTACATGGCGGCGGCCGACCAACTGCCTCCCGGCTTGATGGACGAGGTCGAGACCGCGCTCGACGTGCTCGAGGCGAAGATGGGCAAGCGCTTGGGCGACGACGCCGATCCGTTGCTGGTCTCGGTGCGCTCGGGCGCCCCGTTCTCGATGCCCGGGATGATGGACACGGTCCTGAACCTCGGGCTCAACGACACGTCGGTGGGCGGGCTCGCCAAGCAGACGTCGAACGAGCGCTTTGCCAACGATTCCTACCGCCGCTTCGTCCAGATGTTCGGCAAGATCGTGCTCGGCGTCGAAGGCGAGCGCTTCGAGAAGGCGCTCGACGAGCTCCGCGACGCCCGGGGCGTCGAGCTCGACACCGACCTCACCGCCGACGACCTCGCCGAGCTCGTCGAGATCTTCAAGGGGATCGTGCGCGACGAGGCCCGCGTCGAGTTCCCGCAGGATCCCCGCGAGCAGCTTCGCTACGCGATCGAAGCCGTGTTCAAGAGCTGGAACGGCGAGCGGGCACAGGTGTACCGGAAGATGGAACGCATCCCCGACGACCTGGGCACCGCGGTCAACGTGCAGTCGATGGTGTTCGGGAACAAGGGCGACGACTCCGGTACCGGCGTCGCGTTCACACGCGATCCCGCGACGGGCGAGAACAAGGCATACGGCGACTTCCTGACGAACGCGCAGGGCGAGGACGTCGTCGCGGGCATCCGCGTGACGGCGAAGCTCGACACGATGGGTGATCACTTCCCGGAGTGCTACCGCCAGCTCATCGACGTGATGCAGACGCTCGAACGGCACTACCGCGACATGTGCGACATCGAGTTCACGATCGAGCAGGGGCGCCTGTTCATCCTGCAGACGCGAGTCGGGAAGCGCACCGCAGCCGCCGCGCTCCGCATGGCCGTCGAGATGGTCGGCGAGGGCCTCATCGACGAGCGGGAAGCGGTGCTACGGGTCGATCCCGGGCAGCTCGATCAGCTCCTGCACCCGCAGTTCGACCCGGCGGTGAAATACGAGGCGATCACGAAGGGCCTGAACGCGTCGCCGGGAGCCGCCGTCGGCCGCGTGTACTTCACCGCTGACGACGCCGAGGCGCATGCGGCCAACGGTGAGGTCGTGGTCTTGGTGCGTCCCGAGACTTCGCCCGACGACCTCCACGGGATGATCGCGGCCCAGGGAATCCTGACGTCGCGGGGCGGCCTCGTCAGCCACGCCGCGGTCGTCGCCCGGGGCATGGGAAAGCCCGCGGTCTGCGGCGCGTCGGCGCTCGACATCGACGTCGACCGCCGCCGGTTCTCCGTGGACGGCACCGTCGTCGCCGAGGGCGACGTGATCTCGATCAACGGCACGACCGGCGAGGTCGTAGTGGACTCGGTACCGCTGGTCGAGCCCGATCTCACCGACGACTTCGCGACCGTGCTCGGGTGGGCCGACGGATTCCGTCGCCTGCGCGTGCGCACCAACGCCGACCTCCCGGAAGACGCGAGCAAGGCCCGCGAGTTCGGCGCCGAGGGCATCGGGCTGTGTCGCACCGAGCACATGTTCCTGGGCGACCGGCTCCCGCTCGTGCAACGGTTCATCCTCGCCGACACCGAGGAGGGCGAGGTGCGGGCGCTCGAGGAGCTCGAGAAGCTCCAGCGCGCCGACTTCCTTGGGATCCTCGAGGCGATGGACGGGCTGCCCGTCACCATTCGCCTCCTCGACCCGCCCTTGCACGAGTTCCTGCCCGACGTGGAGGAGCTGCTCGTGCGGGAGGCGAAGGGCGAGCTCGACGATGAAGGCCGCAAGCTGCTCGCGGCCGCCCAGGCGTGGCGGGAGGTGAACCCGATGCTCGGCACCCGTGGGTGCCGGCTCGGGGTCCTGAAGCCGGGGCTCTACCGAATGCAGGTCAAGGCCCTGCTCGAGGCGGCGATCGAGCGCAAGATCTCGGGCGGCGAGCCGCGGGTCGAGATCATGATCCCGCTCACAGTGACCGAGCCGGAGCTGAAGTACCTCGTCGACGAGACCCGGGAGGTCGCCGACGAGCTGTTTTCGGAGACCCGCGAGGGCGTGTCCTTCCTCGTCGGCACGATGGTCGAGACGCCACGCGCCGCGCTCGTCGCCGGCGACATTGCCGAGGTGGCGGAGTTTTTCTCGTTCGGCACGAACGACCTCACGCAGATGACGTTCGGGTTCTCGCGCGACGA
>JAPSGP010000244.1 GCA_031177445.1 Acidimicrobiia bacterium | reverse complement strand
ATGGCAAAACTAGGGATTGACGCGCACCCGTCAACCGGCCGGTCCACACTCGCCGAGCCCGCGTGCCATCGCGCACGGCGGAGCGCGATACTGCGAACCCCCCTCGACCGAGGAGCCAGTCACGTGCAACCGGTCAGCGGCGGCACGTCGCGCACAGCTCGGGAGGATCCCGACGCCGGACCTGCGGCGCTACTCGAAAGCACCCTGTTCGAGGTCAAGAAGGTCATCGTCGGCCAGGACCGCATGGTCGAGCGCACGCTCGTGTGCCTCCTGGCGCGAGGGCACTGCCTGCTCGAAGGCGTCCCCGGGCTCGCGAAGACGCTCACCGTCGAGACATTCGCGCGCGCCGTCGGTGGTGACTTCGTCCGGATCCAGTTCACGCCCGACCTCGTGCCTTCCGACATCGTCGGCACGCGCATCTACCGCCCGACCCAGGAGCGCTTCGACGTCGAGCTCGGCCCGGTGTTCGCGAATTTCGTGCTCGCCGACGAGATCAACCGTGCTCCGGCAAAGGTCCAGTCCGCTCTGCTCGAGGTGATGGCGGAACACCACGTCTCGATCGGTGGGACCACGTTCCCGGTGCCGGATCCGTTCCTCGTCCTCGCGACCCAGAACCCGATCGAGTCGGAAGGCGTCTACCCGCTTCCGGAAGCACAGCGCGACCGCTTCCTCATGAAGGTCGTCGTCGACTATCCAACCGCCGGCGACGAGCTCGAGATCGTGCGGCGCATGAGCGTGCGGCCGCCGCACGCCGACCAGGTCCTCGACGCGCCTGCCCTCACCGCGCTCCAGGTCGCGGCGGAGAACGTCTTCGTCCACCACGCCGTCGCGGACTACGCCGTCCACCTCGTGCTCGCGACTCGCGCGCCCACGCAGTACGGCCTCGCCGATCTCGAGCCGCTGATCGCGTTCGGCGCCAGTCCCCGCGCCAGCCTCGGGCTCGTGGCCGCCGGGCGCGCCCTCGCCCTGCTCCGCGGGCGCGACTACCTCCTCCCGCAGGACGTCTTCGACGTCGCGCCAGAGGTGCTCCGCCACCGGGTCGTCCCCTCGTTCGACGCCCTCGCCGAGGGCGTGGCCCCCGACCACCTCGTGAACCGCGTCCTCTCGACGATCGTGGCTCCCCGCGTCGCGCCGAGCCAGGAGCGGCCGGTCGAGCTGGGCGAGGGGTACACGGCGTGACCGAACCCGCCGCCCGCGATTCGCGCGGCGACGGCGGCTTTGCCGACCGTCGCCGCAGAGCCGGAGCTTGCGACGGCGCCCGATGAATGATGTCGCGACGCGGGCGGAGTCGGTGCTTCGCCAGCTCGAGCTCTCGGTCAGCCGCCGGCTCGACGGGCTGCTGCAGGGCGACTTCGAGGGGCTGTTGCCGGGCTCCGGCAGCGAGCGGGGCGAGGGCCGGGAGTACCGACCCGGCGACGATGTACGCCGCATCGATTGGAACCTCACGGCACGCACGACGGTGACGCACGTGACCGACACGATCGTCGACCGGGAGCTCGAGACCTGGGTGGTCGCCGACTGCTCGGCCAGCCTCGACTTCGGCACCGCCAACTGCGAGAAGCGCGACCTCGTCCTCGCCGCGGTCGCCGCCGTCGGTTTCCTCACTCAGCGTCCCGGCAACCGGCTCGGCGCGGTGATCGACGTCCCGCCGGTGCCGGTCATCCATCCGGCGCGCAGCGATCGCGCGTCCCTGCTCGCGCTCCTGCGTCGGTTGGCGACCATGCCGCGTGCTCCCGCCGTGGCGCGCGAAGACGGCGCGCCCGCGCTCGTGCGCGCGCTCGAGATCACCGAACGAGTGGCCAAACGGCGCGGGCTCGTCGTGGTCGCGTCCGACTTCCTCGATGGCGACGGCTGGGAGCGACCGATGCGCCGGCTCACGGCTCGCCACGACGTCGTCGCCGTCGAAGTGGTCGACCCGCGCGAGCTCAGCCTGCCCGCGGTCGGGCTCCTCACGCTCGTCGATCCAGAGACGGGGGCACTGCTCGAGGTGCAGACGTCGAACCCGAAGCTACGAGCGCGGTACGACGCCGCCGCTTCCGAGCAGCGCACGGCCATCGCACGAGCGATCCGGCACGCCGGCGCCGAGCACGTGACCCTGCGCACCGACCGCGACTGGGTGCTCGACCTGGTGCGCTTCGTGCGCGCCCGCCGCCGTCGCCGGGTGGCACGGGGGGTCCCGGCGCGCCCGAAGGGGGTCCCCGTAGCGAGCGCGGCACCGTGAACCTCCGCTTCCTCGACGGCCAACGGCTGTGGTTGCTGCTGGCAGTCCTCGGCGTCGTCATCGGTTACGTCGTCGTGCAGCGCCAGCGTCGCAAGTACACGGTGCGGTTCACCAACGTCGATCTGCTGGCCTCGGTCGCACCCCGCCGGCCGGGCTGGCGCCGCCACTTGGCCGCGCTCGCATTGCTCCTGACGCTCACCGCGCTCGTGTTCGCGTTCGCCCGCCCGACCTGGCCGGTCAAGGTGCCGCGCGAACGCGCCACCATCGTCCTCGCGCTCGACGTGTCGACGTCGATGGCCGCCCGCGACGTCCAGCCGACACGCTTCCGCGCCGCCCGGACTGCGGCAACCCGATTTGTCGAAGGGGTGCCGACCCGCTTCCGGATCGGTCTGGTCGCGTTCTCGGGCGCCTCCCGAATCGTTGTCCCGCCCACGCGCAACCACGCCCGCCTCGAGCGTGCGATCGGCGACCTGGAGATGTCAGATCGCACAGCGATCGGTGAAGGGATCTTCTCGTCACTCGACGCGCTCGAAGACGTGCCCGTCGAACGGGGTCGGAGACCCGAGGCGCGCATCGTGGTCCTGTCCGACGGCGACACCAACACCGGCCGGTCCAACGACGAGGCGGCCGAGGCCGCGTCTCGCCGCGGGGTGCCGATCTCGACCATCGCCTTCGGCACCGAGGACGGCGTCGTCACCATCCAGGGCGAGACCATTCCGGTCACCGTCAACCGCGACGCGTTGCGCGAGATCTCCGACACGACCGACGGCCGCTTCTTCGACGCTCGCAGCGCCGAGCAGCTGCGTTCGGTGTACTCCGACCTCGGCACCGCGATCAGCTCCCGCACCGAGCGCCGGGAGGTCACGACCTGGTTCGTCGGCGCCGGCGTCGTCCTCGCCCTGGTTGGCTCGGCCGCTTCCTTGGTCTGGACGTCGCGCCTTCCCTGAGCGCCGGGGAAATCGCGAACCCGGGGCGCGGAGCGGGGAAGAAGCAGGTATGGGACCGGGTTCCGACGCCGACCTCATCGCGGTCTCGCTCCAGAACCCCTCAGCGTTCGGTGAGCTCTACGACCGCCACGCCGCCATGATCCTGCGATACCTCGTGCGCCGGGTCGGGCCGACTGCAGGCGAGCAGCTCCTCGGCGACACGTTCCGCGTCGGCTTCGAGCGGCGGTCGAGTTTCGATCCGGCGCACGAGAGCGCCCGCCCGTGGCTGTACGGGATCGCGACGAACCTCGTGCGCCGGCACCGTCGCGCCGAGGACCGGCGAGTGCGCGCGACCGCTCGCCTCGCCGGTCGCCGCGAGAGCCCGGCCGGCGAAGACGAACAAGCCATCGCCGCGACCGACGCTCGCGCGCTGCTGCCCGCGGTCGCCGACGCCGTGCTCGCGCTTCCCGAAGCCGACCGAGAGACGCTCCTCCTGTTCGCCTGGGAGGACCTCTCCTACGAGGAGATCGCGGTCGCGCTCGAGATTCCTGCCGGCACCGTTCGCTCCCGGCTCAATCGCGCCCGTCGCACGCTGCGCCAACTGCTCGCGCCGCCGACCCGCTCGCAACCGAGCGTCGCCGAAATTGCTCCTGGAGGTACCAGAGATGGATGAACTCGACCTGGTGCGGAAGATTGCACCCGACGACGAGCCCGATGACTTCGTCCTCGAGCGAGGTCGCGCCGATCTGGCCTCGTTCCTGCGTGGCTGGCAGCAGCGGACGGGCGGGGCGGAGCCGCTGCGGCCGTGGCGGATGACGGCGCCGGGCCGGGTTGCCGACCAGGCGCTGCTCGACGTGATCGAGCACGAGGGGTACGTGGTGCTCGAGGACGCGCTCGCGCCGGCGACGGTCGAGTCGGTCCGGGAGGCGCTCTCGCCTCATCTCGGCGCCGGGCCGTTCGGTCGCAACGAGTTCGAGGGCTTCCACACGAAGCGCGTCTACAGCCTCCCGGCGAAGTCGCGGGCGTTCGACCCGCTCATCGAGGACGAGAGCGTGCTCGCGGTGGCAGAGACGATGCTCGGCCCCAACTTCCTGTTGACCGCGGCGCTCGCCATCGAGATCGGCCCGGGCGAGACCGCCCAGGGATTGCACTATGACGAGGCGTTCTACTCGCTCCCCCGCCCCCGTCCTCCGGTGTCGTTGAGCACGCTGTGGGCGATCGACGACTTCACCGCCGAGAACGGCGGCACGCTCCTCGTGCCGGGCAGCCACCGCTGGGGCGACGAGATGCCGAGCCCGCGACCCGAGGTGGTCCCGCTCGAGATGTCGGCGGGATCGGTCGCGCTCTACCCAGGAACGCTGTGGCACGCCGGCGGCGCGAACGTCAGCGACGAGCGGCGGTTGGGTGTGTCGATCCAGTACGTCGTGTCGTGGGCGCGCCAGCAGGAGAGCTATCTGCTCGCCATCCCGCCCAAAGCCGCCCGCGAGGTGTCGCCGCGACTGCGCCAGCTCCTCGGGTACAGCATCGGGCCCGCGTTCATGGGCCACGTCGACGGCCGCCATCCCGAGAAGCTGGTGCGCGCCGACCGGTAGCCCCCGGACCGCCGTCCAATTGGCGGCAAGCGCGGCTGGGGACGTGCTCAGCCAGCGGGCCAGTGCGGGTTACGGCCGGTGAGCCCGATCACCCGGTCGAGCAGGGGCGCGTCGTCCGGGACCCCGACCTCGGGGCCGAAGAGCCCTTCCCGGGCTGCCTCCTGACCGGCGCCCGAGAACTGCGCCACGAACCCGTGCACAGCTTCGAGCGTCAGCGGGTCGCACTCGAAGGGCTGACCCGAGGCCCGCGCCACATCCCACCCGTGGATCACGAGCTCGTCCAGCGTGATGAGGCCGGCGACCTCGCCCGGCAGGTCTACGCCGCCCGCCCGGGTCATGCCCGTCCACGCATCCGGGTCGCGCCATGCCTCCACCAGGGCGGCCAGGTCCCGCGGGATGCGCTCGCGCCAGTCGTCGCCGAGCTGGGATGCGTCGCCCGAGGGCCCTTGCGCACCGACCTCCGTCGGGGTCTTGCTCGCGGCAGCGGTGAACGCGAGCGTGAGGCCTCCGATGTGGTCGACGAGATCGCCCAGGGTGTAGGCGGGGCACGGCGTCGGC
>JAPSGP010000243.1 GCA_031177445.1 Acidimicrobiia bacterium | reverse complement strand
CGAGGGCAAGATCTCGCGGTTGCCGTCCGACTACTTCGGCACGAACTTGTTCATCGGCGCCTCGACGATGTCGAAGGAGGAGCTGCGTCGCCGCTATGTGATCGGTTGTGACGTGATGATGTGGGGAACCGATTACCCCCACCCCGAGGGCACGTGGCCGCACACGGTCGAGCGCCTTCGCAGCGACTTCGGTGGGCTGCCGGTCGACGACACCGCCCAGCTGCTCGGCGAGACCGCGGGGCGCTGCTACGGCTTCGACGTCGCTGCGCTGCGCCCGATCGCCGACCGGATCGGCCCGACGCCCGAGGACCTCGGCCAGGACCCGGCCATGCGCGCCG
The DNA here is from genome assembly GCA_031177445.1 of Acidimicrobiia bacterium. Lineage (GTDB taxonomy): Bacteria > Actinomycetota > Acidimicrobiia > IMCC26256 > JACDBD01 > JAPSGP01. The sequence goes on along the minus strand of JAPSGP010000243.1, from coordinate 4,967 downwards.
ACCCCGACGAGGTCCGCCGCGCCCGGTGGTGGAAGTCCGAGTACGGAATCAACGGATAGCGGCTGCGGCGCGACTGCCAGCCTCCCGTACGGCCGCGCGGGACCCTCCGCTTATCCCCACGGCCTGCTGGGTAGACATCCCGACGGCGACGTGGATTCGAGGGGGCTCGCCATGTCCAGGAAGTTCTCGATCCGTCCGGCGCTCGTGCTGCGAGGCCGCCAGTTCAAGGGCCTTCGGGGCTTTTCGGGGAAGCCGTTCCATCCACCACTCACGGACTTCCCACTCGCGGCGTACGTGTTCGCCGCGGTCTTCGATGTGATCTCGCGCGTCGCCGGCGACGATTCCGCGATCGGGCGTGAGTTCTTCGTCTCTGCAACTCACGTGATCATCGCCGGGGCCGCGGTCTCGCTCTTCACCGCGGCAACCGGCTTCTGGGACTGGCTGCGGTCGACCGAGCCCGGCACACAGGCTCGTCGGACCGCCAACTGGCATATGGCCGTGATGATCACGGTCACGCTGGTGGTGCTGGTCGACATCGTGATCCGGGTCGCCCAGTGGAGCGATCACGTCGCGACCACACCGGTGGTCATGGCGTTGACCGTCGTTGTTGGCGCCTTGGTCGGCTTCGGAGCGCTGTATGGCGGGTCGCTCGTCTACGAGCACGGGTTCAACGTCGAGACCGCAGGGGACAGCCCCGGCTGGCATCGCTCCGAGACCGACGTCCTTCCCGGCGAAGATCGCGAGCGCGTCCCGACTTAGGTGGTCGGCAGGCTGTACTGCGGGTCTTCGGTGTGGTCGTTCCTGAACCGGGTCTATCGGGGGAGTGCTGACGGCTCCGGCGCGGGTGCGCGCGTGGGCACGAGCTCGAAGCCTCGGTAGTCGTCTGCGGCCACACCGTCGATGACGTCCGTGTACCGCGGCAGGCCGCCGATGTAGGGCATGAACACCCGCGGCTTGCCGGGCACGTTGGCGCCGACGTACCAGGAGTTGGCGATCGGGAACAAGGTCAGGTTGGCGACCTGGTTGACGTGCTCGACCCATGCGTCCTCGGCTTCAGCGGTGGCATCGATGGCGGCGACATCGTGTTCACGGAGGTAGGCGATGCAGTCGGCGACCCAGTCGACGTGCTGCTCGATCGCGACGAGCATGTTCACCAGCACGGAGGGGCTGCCGGGGCCGGTGATGATGAACAGGTTCGGGAACCCTGCCGTGGCGAGACCCAGATAGGTGCGAGGCCCGGCGGACCACTTGTCCCGCAGCCGGAGCCCCCCGACGCCGGTGATGGCGGGACCGAGCAACGGCCCGGTCATGGCGTCGAATCCGGTGGCGAACACGATCGCGTCGAGCTCGTAGTGGTCGTCCGTGGTGCGGATGCCGTCAGCGGTGATCTCGACGATCGGGGTCGCGCGGACGTCGACCAGCGAGACGTCGTCGCGGTTGTAGGTCGCGTAGTAGTCGGAGTCGAGGCACGGTCGCTTGGTGCCGAACGGGTGACCGCGAGGTGACAGCAGTTCGGCGATCTCAGGGTCGTTGACGATCTCGCGGATGCGGCTCCGCACGTATTCGGCCGCCGTCTCGTTCGCGTCGCGGTCGACGAGCAGATCGGTGAATGCGGCGACCATCCCGTACAGGGTGCCGCACTCCCATGCGGTGTCGTACTTCGCCGCGCGCGCCTCCGGGTCGACGGCGAGCGCCGAGTGCTCGGGCATCGGCACGATCACCCCAGCGCGCGACTCGCGCATCGCCTGCCGGATCTCAGCAGCACGAGCCTTGCGCTCCTTGACCGCCTCCGGGTCCAGGGGTGCGTTCTTGGCCGGCATCGTAAAGTTCGGGGTCCGCTGGAACACGGTGACGTGCGCCGCCTCCCGGGCGATGAGCGGGATCGACTGGATGCCCGACGACCCGGTCCCGATGACGCCGACACGTAGCCCGCCGAGGTCGACGGGTTCGTGCGGCCACCTTCCGGTGTGGAACGTCGGCCCTCGGAACGAGTCGATCCCGTCGATCTCGGGCTCCTTCGCCGCCGACAGGCAGCCAGTGGCCATGATGCAGAACTGAGCCGACACGCGATCGCCGCGGTCGGTCGCGATGTCCCACCGCTGTGCCGATTCGTCCCAGGTCGCCGCGGTCACCCGGGTCTCGAACTGGATGTCGCGGCACAGGTCGAAACGCTCGGCGACATGGTTCGCGTACCGCAGGATCTCGGGTTGCGTTGCGTAGCGCTCCGACCAGGTCCACTCCTGCTCGAGCTCCGGTGAGAACGAGTAGCAGTAGTCCATCGACTCGACGTCACACCGGGCCCCGGGGTAGCGGTTCCACCACCAGGTGCCGCCGACTCCTCCGGCTGCCTCGTAGCCCTGCAGCGTGAGGCCGAGCTGGCGGAGGCGGTATTGCGCGTAGAGCCCGGCAAAGCCGGCGCCCACGACGACCGCGTCGACGTCAATCCGAGAATCGGTCACCACGCGATTCTCCCATCCCTGCACGGTCGCGTGCTCGGCGATGAACCCCGGTGACGGCGCACCACGCGCCTCGTCACATCAGTCGGTGATCTGCTGTCGTCCCCGGACCTCCTCTTCGGCTGGGACGGGGATCGGCACGAGGCCTTCGTCGCCCGGCCACACGTCCGTCACCGGCTCGGGGTCGGGCTCAGGCTGGTCCGCCAGCCGGGCCCGACGATCGAATGCCACGGTGGCCGTCAGGGCGCCGAGCGCGCCAGCGATGCAGATCACTACGAACGCGTTCTGGAACCCGTTCAAGCCCGCTTGCGAGACGAGCACGGTCGAGACCGCGGCGACGCCGGCGGCGCCTCCGACCTCGCGCATGGTCTCGACCAAGCCGGATGCCAATCCCGTTTCCGAATCGGAGACGCCCGACAGGGCCCCGATCTGCACCGACGGCGCGCACAGCCCGATGGCCACGCCGGCGAGCAGGAATGCCGGAAGCAGATCGGACACGTAGCTGGCGTCAGCGGGCACCCGTGTGAGCCAGAGCACTCCGATGGCCAGGAGCGACAGGCCGGTCACAAGGAGCCTCCGGACTCCGAACTTGGCGACGAGCCGGGCCCCGGTGAGGCCAGACGCCATGAAGGCGGTCACCGACGTCGCGAGCCAGGACATGCCCGTCTTCGTCGGCGAGTAGTCGAGGACCTGCTGCATCAGGAGCGAACCGAGGAAGATGAACGAGAAGAACGCGCTGAAGGTGAAGAACGCCGAGAGGTTTGCGGCGACGAGCGTGCGGTTCTTCAGTGCCGCGGCAGGGACGAGGGGCGAGCGCGATCGCGCCTCGATCCGCACGAACGCTGCCAGCATCAGCACCGCCGCCCCGAACAGCAGCAGGGTCGAAGCCGAGGTCCAGCCGTAGTCGGCGCCGCGGTTCAGGGCGTAGACGAGCAGCAGGAGCCCGCCGGTCACGGCGGCGGCACCGGCGACGTCGAACCGACCGGTCCCGCGTTCCGCCCGATCGGCGACGAGGAACAGCAGCGACAGCGCGATGAGCAACGCGCCCACGGGGATGTTGATGAAGAACACCCAGCGCCAACCCGGGCCGTCGGTCAGCAGGCCGCTGGCGATGACGCCCACCGATGCCGAGGTCCCGCCCACGGCGCCGAAGATCCCGAGGGCCCGGTTGCGCTCGTGCCCCTCGGTGAAGTTGACCGCCAGGATCGAGAGCGCGGCCGGCGCCACCAGTGCCGCGCCGAAGCCCTGGAACGCGCGGGCCCCGATCAGCAGCCCGGCCGACTCGGCGACGCCGGCGAGGAGTGAGGCGGCAGAGAAGAGGACGAGCCCGGTGAGGAAGATTCGCCGTCTCCCGAGCAGGTCGGCCATCCTCCCACCGAAGAGGAGAAAACCCCCGAGCATCAGCCCGTAGGCGATGACCACCCACTGCAGGGTGCTCTGGCTGACGCCGAGGTCGCGCTGGATCGACGGCAGAGCCACGTTCACGATCGCGACGTCGAGCACGACCATGAACTGGGCGGCGCACGCCAGAGCCAGGACCATGCTCTTGGGGCTGGTGCGGACGTTGGTGGCCACTTCCCTCCCTCACTTCTCCTTTGCGCAACACGACGGGTGGACGCCGCCGAATCTGATCTTCGGTTGCGACATTGAAGTAAACTTGTTTATAGCAAGTACCATTGCGACCTGCAAGGCTGATGGGATAATGGCGACATGAATCGCGGGTACGGCCAGTACTGCGGTTTGGCCCGCGCGCTCGAGCTCCTCGACGGGCGCTGGGCCCTGCTCGTGGTTCGGGATCTCCTCACCGGGCCGAAACGCTTCACCGAGCTCCAGGAGGGCCTTCCCGGCATCCCGACGAACGTGTTGACCAACCGACTGCGCGAGCTCGAGGACGCCGGCGTCGTCCAGCGGCGGGCACAAGCCCGACCGGCCGGCGGTGTCGTCTACGAGCTCACCGACTACGGCCGCGACCTCGAAGAGCCCGTGTTGCGGCTCGGCTTCTGGGGCGCCAGGCGCCTGGGTCCACCCGGGCAGAGCGACTTCATCAGCACAGACGCGTTGGCGCTCGCGCTTCGCGGCGCGTTTCATCCCGAGAAGGCGCGCGGTCCGCAGCGTCGCTACGAGTTGCGAGTCGACGGGAAGTCGCTGCAAATCGCGGTGAAGCGCGCGGAGGCGACGGTCCCGGCGTCGTCGCCAGGGGAACCCGATGTCGTGATCGAGGCTTCCGCCGGCGCGCTGTCCGAGCTGTTTTCCGGCAGGCTGGATCCGGAGATGGCGCTGACGTCCGGTCGCCTACGAGTCGACGGCGATCACGCCGAGGCGCAACGCCTCTTCGAGATGTTCCGGTTCCCGTCCGCCGACGACTCGTAGATTCGGCAACTGGGCTCGACGGCGAGGCACCTCGATGTCGAGGAGGTGCTTCCCTCGACGGTCGTGGTGATCGAGGCGTTCCGCGAGCTCAGCGACCAGCGACAGCGCCACGAGGCCGAACGCGAGTACAAGCCGATCTCG
>JAPSGP010000242.1 GCA_031177445.1 Acidimicrobiia bacterium | reverse complement strand
GAACCGCCTTCGGCTCTCCATCGGGCTGCGCAACGAGGGTGGCCGTTGGGTCGTCACCCACGAGCATCATTCGTTTCCCTCAGCCGACTGACCGCTCGCCCCATCTCGTCGTAGCTTGTCCGGTGCCACGGCGCGCTGCGGTTTGACGGGGGCAAGCTAAAGCTGCCCGTTCACCGGCTGACCCGCCGCGACCGGGTCGCCAGAGCGGTGCGAGTGGAGGAAGGCCATCCCGGGGGTGGTGGCGACCCCCGGGATGGATGCAGAGCCTCGCCGGTCGCGGCGCCCGACTCGGAACGAGCTTGCCCAGGATCTCCCAGGCCTAACCGCCCGCAGGCGAAGGTGGTCAACCGGTGGATCGGCCCCTCCCGGAGCGCCACGCGTCGGGCTGGCGGCTCATCGGCCAGATCCTCGGCCCGGACCGGACCCCCGGCATCGGCGCACGCCAGCTCCGCCATCGCCCGGACGGCGTAGTCGACCTTCGCGGGGATCTCCACGGCGCCAAAGTATGGCCGACGGCACCTTCGGGCTGGTCGGTTCCGGAGCAGTGCGGTCATCGATGTGGACCTCGTTACCCTGACCGCGACGCCGGCGGCTTTGCCTGCCGTCGTCGCAACGCTCGACCTTGCGAAGCGACCAAAGGGAGGACAATGGCGCACTGCCGAGCAGTCGTGTTCTCCGGTGACGGGAAGTACGAGCTGCGCGAGTTCCCGGTGCCTACGCCGATGCCGGGCGGAGCCGTGCTCCGGGTCGAGGCGGTCGGCCTCTGCGCCAGCGACGTCGCCCAGTTGCACGGGCACAAGCACGTACCCGGTGAGGTCAGCCCGGTAGTGCCCGGTCATGAGATCGTCGCGCGCGTGCACGCGGTCGACGACTCTGCCGACTTCGGCGTGGAGGTGGGCCAGCGCGTCGGCGTCGACCTCGTGCGGCGCTGCGGGACGTGCGAGGCGTGCGCCGCCGGCAACCCGTACTGCCCCAACATGCAGGTCTACGGCTACACGCTCGGCCTCGACGAACGCTCGGGGCTCTTCGGGGGCTACGGCGAGTTCATGGAGGTCCTGCCCGGGACCCAGCTCGTGCCGTTGCCCGACGACGTTCCGGCGGAGGAGCTCTCGCTGTTCGAGCCGCTCGCCAGCTGCCTGAACTGGAGCGATCGGGTCGGTGGCGTGCGCGCGGGCGAGACCGTCGTCGTGCAGGGCCCGGGCCACATGGGTCTCATCTTCACCGCGGTGGCGCGGGCTGCCGGGGCGGGACGGATCGTCGTCACGGGAACTGCTGCCGACGAGCTCCGGCTGGCCACCGCCAAGGAGGTCGGGGCCGACATCACGATCAATGTCGACGAGGAGGATCCGGTCGGCGCGGTCGCGCGACTCACCGGCGGCACGATGGCCGACTTGGTCGTCGACCTCGCCGACCGGGCAGTCGCGACCGTTCCGCTCGCCATCGAGCTGGCGGCGCAGAACGGTCGCATCCTGCTCGCCGGACTCAAGCAGATGGCCCCGGTCGAGCTGGTCTCCGATCTCATCGTGTTCAAGGGGCTCACGATCACCGGCGGCCCCGGGGGCACGGCGGAGTCGATGCGGGCGGCAGGCCAGTTCCTGCGAGACCGCCGCCTTCCGACGCGCGCGCTGCTCGGCGAGGTCATGACCCTCGACGACATCGACGAGGCGATGGCCGTCCTGAGCCGGACCGCCGGGCGCGACGCGGTGCGGGTCTCGATCAAGCACCGGCAGTAGCGCGCGAACTGGAGGTCGGCGACCTCGGTTCAGCGGCCTGCGAACTGCTCGTACAGCTGCTGGTAGAAGTCGGGATCGAGGGGCCACGGCGCCCGCGGAATGGCTGACGTCGTGGGTGCGGGGCCCGGTGTGGGCGCCGGCACCGCGGCCGGAAGTGGGGCGCTCCCACCCGGGAGCCGGTTCGTGATGGGAGGGCGGCCCTCTACGCGCGGGAACCCGGTCGTCGGTGCAGTCGGCGGTGGCACCGCTGGTGCCGTCGTCGGTGGCGCGGCTGCAGTCGTGCTGGGTGGACTCGTCGTCGTCGGGCTGGGTGCGCTGGTCGGAACGGTTCGCGCCGCGGTCTTGCGCGGGCGCGATGGCGCGTCCGCTCGCCGGACCGGGTCCGAGGCCGAGCCCCGCGAGAGGAGCGCGGCACTCGTGACGATTCCGCCGACGCTCAGCGCCGCCACCCCCACGGCGAGGACGCGGACGCGACGGCCCCGAGTACGAGCCCTGCCTCGAGCTCCCGGTACTGGCGACGTGGCCGGGCGTACGCCTGGGCGTTCGTCAGCCGTCTCGACCGGCGCCTCCACCACGATCGGCTCCACGGCGATCGGCAGTTCCGCGATCGGCACTTCCGCGGGGCTGGGCTCGTCGTGGCCGATGACCGGGTCCGTGACGGATCGTGCCGGCGCGGTCACCGGCACGGTGTCGGGCTCGAGCAACGTCTCGGTGGGCGCTGGCACTCCAGGCTCGGTCTCCTGAATGGCCTGCGCGAAGGGCACCGTGTGCGAGACGGTGCGCCGTTGGTGCCGGATGAGCAGCGAGAGGTACGCGACGAGCAGGAGGTCGGCGACGAACTGCACCGACCACAGGACTGTGCCGCCGGCAACCAGCGCGACGAGCAGGGTCAGCGCGGCACCGACGACGAGCAGGAGCAACGCCCGCCGCCGTCGTGCCGGGCCAGACCGCGCTGGACGCGGTGGCGCCGGAATCTGCGGGCGCGGGCTCGAGTCGACGCCGGCGTCGGGAGTGGCGGAGGCGATCGTGTTGAGCCGGACCATGTGGTCGCTGAGGCCACCGTGCCGCGCCGGGTGCAGACGCCGGGACTTTGGCCACAGCAGCACCACTGCCCACGCGATCCCCAGGAGCACCAAGACCAGGACGGTCACGACTCGTCACCACTCCGTGCCGGCCCACGGCCCCCCCGTCGGGCTTGCATCCCACCAAGGTATTCAAAGCTTCCCAAAGTGGTCAATTGTTACGGATGGGTTGGGGGCCCAGTGCGGGTCGCCGGGCTGGTAGTACGGGCGGCAACCGAACCGACGGGGGGATCGATGCCGCGCAAGGTGATCCAGTGGGGGACCGGCAATGCCGGTCGCCACGCGCTGCGGGCGATCATCGAGCGGCCCGAGCTCGAGCTCGTCGGCGTGCACGCCTGGTCGCCCGACAAAGTCGGCCGCGACGCTGCTGAGCTGTGCGGACTGTCCGATCCGACCGGGGTGGTCGCGACCGACGACGCGGACGCGGGGCGATCAGCGGCGGCTGGGGCGGGATGATCCACATGGTGGCGGCCGCCTTGGGTCTCGAGGTCGACGAGCTGCGTGAGCACCACGAACGGCTCCCGGCGCCGGAGCGGTTCGAGACCGCGATGGGCACGATCGACAAGGGCACCTGCGCGGGCGTGCGCTTCGAGCTCGAGGGACTCGTGGGCGGAGAGCCGCGGGTCGTCGCCGGTCACGTGAACCGGCTTCGCGGCGACATCGGCCCCGAGTGGCCGGCACTGTCCGGGGGGCGATCCGGCTATCGCATCGAGGTGACGGGCACGCCCTCGTACACCTGCGAGATCGAGCCGCGCGGCGCGAGCGGCGACCACAACGAGGCCGGCATCATCGGGACCGCGATGCGGATGGTGAACGCGATCCCGGCGGTGTGCGCCGCCCCGCCGGGGCTGGTCACGCCGCTCGACCTGCCGTTGTTCACCGCACCCGGCCGGCGCTGAGAGCGGAGGAAGAACGCATGGGCGAGCTCGACGGCAAGGTGGCCATCGTCACCGGCACGAGCCGGGGCGTCGGGGTCGGCATCGCACGAAGCCTTTTGCAAGCCGGGGCGGCGGTCGCCGGATGCTCACGACGCCCGCTCGACGAGCTGCCGGCGGCCGCGGGGCTCGAGGGCGCCGCGGAGCGTTCGGCCCAGTTCGTCTGCGACCAAGGTGACCTCGGGCAGATCGACCGGTTCGTTCGGGACGTGGTCGAACGCTTCGGGCGCCTCGACATCCTCGTGAACAACGCCGGCGGCACGCTCCCGACCCCGCACGCCGAAGCGGTGCCCGAGCTGATCGCCAAGATCCAGGGCTCGCCCGCCAGTGACGACGAGTTCGACCGATCTGCTCGCGTCGTCCTCGCGCGCGTCTGGCCGCGAAGTTCGGGCATCGAGGCGTGACCGCACGGCTGACTAGGTTGCAGTGATGGCTTCACTCGGCTTGGTGCTCGGGGGTGGCGGTGTGCTCGGCATCGCCTGGGAGATCGGCGTGCTGGCGGCGCTGCGCGATGCGGGCATCGACCCGCTCGGCCGAACCGCCGTGGTCGTGGGGACGTCTGCCGGGTCGTTCGTCGGTGCACGTCTCGGCGGCGGGGGACCGGGCGACCTCGAGGCCGAGCAGCGTCAGCCCGCGGCCGACAGCGGTCCCGACGTGATGGCGCAGCTCGACTACGAGCTCCTTGCCGACATCTTCGTTCGCTGGACGAGTCCCGTCCGAATGACCGAGGAGATCGCGCGGGAGTGCGGCCAGCTGTCGGTGAAGCAGTCGACGATCACCGAGGATGCGTTCCTCGGCTTGATCGCAGGGACACTCGGCCACACGCGCTGGCCGGAGCGTGAGCTCCGCATCGTCACCTCCTCCTGCACGACCGGCCGGCGGACGGTGTGGACGCGGACGCAGGACGTGGCGCTCGAGCGGGCCGTCGCCGCCTCGTGCGCGATTCCTGGCATCCTCCCGCCGATCACCGTCGATCCGTCGACGGGTGAGCGGTTCTGCGACGGCGGCTTGTGGTCGGGGACGAACGCCGATCTGCTCGCCGACGACGGCCTCGACGCCGTCCTCGTCATCGAGCCACTCTCGGCGTCCACCAACCAGCTGGGCGAGTTCTCGGCCCGCGCGCTCGCCGCCGAGATGGACGTACTGCGCGCCGCCGGGAGCGAGGTCATCGTGATCGCCGCCGGCGCCGCGTACAGCGAGCTCACGATCGCACTGATGGACCCGGTCAAGCGTCCCGAGGCGTTGGCGATCGGACGAGCCGACGGTACGGCCGCGGCCGCGTCGGTCGCCGAGCTCCTGTCCGGCGCGACCCCGACGAGAGCGGCATCGTGATCGATCTGGAACCGGCCGCGTCACGGCTCGCCGCCCTGGTCCAAGGCGTTCCCGACGACCGGCTCGACGCGCCGACGCCGTGCCCCGCCTACACCCTCGGCGATCTCGTCGACCACATCGGAGGCCTCACGCTCGCGTTCACCGCTGCCGCGAGCAAGACCCCGACGGAGGTCGGTGCGCAAGGGCCCTCGGGCGACGCATCCCAGCTCGGCGACGACTGGCGC
>JAPSGP010000531.1 GCA_031177445.1 Acidimicrobiia bacterium | reverse complement strand
GCCCTGATCGCGCTCGTCCCAGCGCGCCGCCGCGGCCTCGGCCGCCTCCACCAGGAAGCGCTTGGTGGCTTCGTCGAAGGAGCCGAGCGGCTCGGCCAGGCGATGCGCGGCTCCGATGAGCTCGCCGTACACGTCGAGCTGGCGCTGGTCCCACGCGCCGTTGCCCACCCGCACCGGACGGCTTTCGCGCCAGCCCGACAGGTGAGGCAGCTCGCGCTCGCTGAGGTCGCGCTCGCCGCCGATGCCGAACATGATCTGGAGGTTCGAGCCCCGGCGCAGTTGCGATGCCGCGGCGCCGGCCATGTACCCGAAAAATGCATGCGCCTCGTCGGGGCAGGCGGCAACCCAGAGGGCTTCGAGCGTGAAGCTCGCGTCGCGAACCCACGCGTAGCGGTAGTCCCAGTTGCGCTCGCCGCCGATCGTCTCCGGTAAGGAAGTCGTGGCGGCGGCGACGATGGCGCCGGTGGGCTGGTAGGTAAGAGCTTGTAGCACGCGACCGGAGTGGCGGACGAGCTCGCGCCACGGACCTTCGTAGCCCTGGTGCATGTTCGACCACGTGCGCCACGCCTCGATGGTGTCGTCGAGACGCTGAGCGATCTCGGTGGGTGTCCACGGCGTCGGCGCCTCCTCCCAGCTCGAGCGGTGGTGCAGAGAGAAGGCGAGCGATTGTCCGGCACGAAGCGGGAAGCGCGCTTGGGCATCGGAGTCGTTGATCTCGAGCGCGATGGGCGTGGAGAGAAGGAGGACGTCGGCGCCACCGCGCGCCGCCACGCCGCCGTCCACGGGCTGGAGGAGCGGATGGATCAACCCGTACTCGGGACGCGGCGCGTACGAGAGCTCGACGGTGACCTGCCCTTGGGTGCATTCGATTCGCCGCATCAGGACGTGCGGGCTGTGCGCGCCGAGCTCGTGACCGCGCTCGTTGCGTCCCACGGCCATAGCGTCGGTAAGCACGGCCGTCCCGGCGGGCGTTCGGAACGTCGTCTCGAGGACCATCGTGTCGTCGAGATAGCGCCGGGTTATCTCGGTGGCATCGACGGGACGGATCGTCCAATGCCCGGCTCTGTCGTCGAGCAGCCGTGCGAAGGTCGACGGTCGATCGAAACGCGGGAAACACAGCCACTCGATCGAGCCGTCCTTGGCGACCAACGCCGCCGAGTGGCAGTCGGAGATGATCGCGTAGTCGTTGATGGGGCGTGAGCTCATGCCTAGGCCTCCTCGTAGGTCTCGAACAGTCGGAGCCATACCTCGCTGGTCGTGGGGAAGGACGGCACGGCGTGCCGCAGTCGCTCCACACGCACTCGGCCGACGATCGCGATGGTCGCGGCGTGCAGAAGGTCGCCGACGCTCGGACCGACGAACGTCGCTCCGAGGATGACGTCGCCGGCTCTGTCGATCACCAGCTGCACACCACCCGACACACCGATACCCGTGACGGTCGCGCCCGCCACGTCGGAAAGATCACGCTTGACGACGCATGCGTCGATGCCGCGCTCGCGTGCGCGCTGCTCGGTGAGCCCCACCGCGGCGACCTGCGGGTCGGTGAAGACGACCCGCGGGACGACGTCGGCGTCGGCCTCGGCGCGGACGTCCTTGCCGAGGATGCGATCGGCGGCCATGGCCGCTTGGTACTTGGCCATGTGCGTGAGAAGCGCTCGGCCGTTGACGTCACCGACGGCGTAGAGCCAGTCTCCTTCGACGCCGGTGACCCGCAGGCCGTCGTCCGTGTCGATCCATTTGCCCGGCGTCAGGCCCACACTGTCGAGGCCGAGGCCGTCGGTTGACGGCCGGCGCCCGACGGCGACGAGCAGCTCGTCACCCTCGAGCTCGCGGCCGTCGGACAGCATGGCGGTGACGGGACCGTCGGTGCCTTCGCGGCGGGCTGCCACAACGCCGACGCCGGTCAGCACGTGGATGCCGAGCTGCGCGAAGGCCTCGGCGAGGGTCTCGCCGGCGAAGGGTTCCTCGTTGGCGAGAAGGCGTGGGGCGAGCTCGACGATCGTGACCTCATCGGATCCCAGCCACCGCCAGGCTTGCGCCATCTCGACACCGATGGCGCCGCCGCCCAGGACGAGCAGCCGGCCAGGCGCTTCCTTGGCCGATGTTGCGTGGCGGTTGTTCCACGTCTTG
>JAPSGP010000241.1 GCA_031177445.1 Acidimicrobiia bacterium | reverse complement strand
GCCGAGGGCGACAGCGCCCGCAGCTCGAGTGTGCCTCCCTGCTCCTTGACCCGCTTCAGCGCACCCACCAGGACCCCGAGACCGGTGGAGTCGATGAACTCCATCTCGGCCAGGTCGACGACGACCTTGGATGGCTGCTGATCGATGACCCGGTAGAGCTCCTGGCGCAACGCCGGCGCGCTGGCGACGTCGAGCTCACCCGACACCGCGACCACGGCCGCGTCGGACGCTCCGGACACCGAGACGCGGAACTCCGAAGGCGCTCCGCTGAGGGGGCTGGAATCGGCGGTGGCCATGTCGAGAGGCTACCTGGCGCCCTGGTGAGCTGAACGCCGGCGCCGCCAGCTTGGTCGGCGACCGGCGAAGCTGTCGTCGACGCGTTCCGAGGACCGAACCAGCTCGAACCAGACCCGGTTTCCTTCCGACCCCGAGTCGTGGCCCCACCGGTCGGCCAGGGCGTCCACGATCTGTAGGCCTCGCCCGAACGTCTCCTCCGAGCTGGGCGACAGCAATTCGACCCCGCCGGCTCCGAGATCGAACACCTCGACCCGAACGACCTGACCATCGGTGTGGACGGTCACCCGGGTGTCGGAGCGTGCGTGGAGGTACGCGTTCGTGACCAGCTCGCTGCTCAGCAGCGTCGCCAGCGCGACCTCGTCGGGCGCAACTCCGCCACGGCGCAATGCCGATGCCACGAAGCGACGAGCTCCACTCGCGCTGGGCGCGACGGCAGGGAACACTGTCGAGACGCCTGCGCTCACGGGCAGATCTCTTCGCGCAGCGCCGCCAGGCTTCGCGCAAGCAGGCGTGAGACGTGCATCTGGCTGATGCCGATCCGATCCGCGATCTCGGACTGAGTGAGGCCGTCGAAGAAGCGCAGCAACACGATCTTCTGCTCCCGTTCGGGCAGTACTGCGAGGAGGTCCTCGAGCTCGACCTTGTCGTCGACCCGATCGAAACCGGCGTCCTCGTCGCCCAGCTGGCCCGACAGCTCGAGCACGTCGTCGTCGTCGTTCAGCGTCCCGTCCAGCGAGACCAGGCGGTACAGTCCGCCGGCCTCCATCGCCTCGAGCACGTCCTCCTCGGACACGCCCGCCCGAGCTGCGACCTCGGCCGGCGTGGGTGAACGTCCGAGGTCCTGACTCAGGGACCCGACGAGCCGGCCCAGCTGCACGTGCAGCTCTTGCACGCGGCGCGGGACTCGGACCGCCCACCCGCGATCGCGGAAGTGCCGTTTCAGCTCGCCCAGGATCGTCGGGGTGGCGTAGGTGGAGAATCGCAACCCTCGGTCGGGATCGAAGCGCTCGACCGCTTTGAACAAGCCGAGCAGCGCGACCTGCAAGAGATCGTCGAGGGACTCGCCGCGATCGGCAAAGCGACGAGCCAGGAACCGGGCGAGCGGAATGTGATCCTCGACGAGTTCGTCTCGCAACCGCCGATCCCGCGTCCGCCGGTACTCGGCGAAACGCGGGTCGAGATCCGTCGAGGTGGCGTCCGGATCGATCGACTCGGCCATCGTCACCGGTATCCACCCCCGGACCCGGCTCCCGAGCCGGACATGCGCATCGAGAAACGCAACTCGGTCGGGCTGTCGCGCAGGTCGAACGAGTCGGAGACTGTGTGCAGGATGCGTTCGGACAGCTCGCCGATCGCGAACCTTCGGCGCGATCCGGCGCGCGTCGCGCGTCCGTACACGTCGACATAACCGGGCGCGGTGACGAAGCGCACCGTCAGCGGCCCGTCGGTGGTGGCAATGGCGGCATGGCAGAGCTCGTCGACGGCGATGCGCAGGTCGTCGGCCCGATCACAGTCGAACCCTGCCCGCTCTGCTGCATCGGCGGCGACCAGGCGAACGACGCGCACGTGGTCTCGGTTGCCGGGGACCTCGACGCGTAGCTCGGAGCTGGCCGCTTCGAAGTCGCTCGGTGGGACCTCGACGCTCGTCGACACGGGCGTCCTCCTTGGCGTTCACGAGCGTGTCATCGAACGTACCCGGCGACACCGCCTCCCATACTGGGGCGCGGGTGTGAGCACTGGCGCGATCCGGGTAAAGACGCCGTGTCGACGTGACCGAACGGAGTGCACGCCAGAAGGGAGAAGGCCGGCTGCCTCGAGCCTGCAGTGGAGAGGCGACGCGCTGCTGCGGGTGTGAGAATCTGCGGGCGCGGCGGGATCGCCGCGCCAAGGAGCCGTCGCATGCCCGATCATCCAACTGAGGTCCTGCTCGAGCTCCCGGCGACGGCCGAGTTTCTCCGTTTGGCGCGCCTGGCCGCGGCCGACCTCGGGAGCCGCGCCGGTTTCACCTACGACGAGATCGAGGACCTCCGTATCGGCGTCGACGAGTTGTGCCATTCCGTGATGAGCGTCGGCGGTCAGGGGACGGTCGCGCTCCGGTATCTCTTGTTTGACGACCATCTGGTCGTGGAGGGTCACGGACCTCCGGTCGAGCACGGACGCGAGGACACTCGAAGCGAGCTCTCCAAGACGATTGTCGCTGCGGTCGTCGACGAGCACGAGCTCGCTCGGGACGGCGACGGCCTGCGGTTCCGGCTCGTGAAGCACCTTCGATACTGATGCAGGATGCGGTCGACGAGCGAGCCGCCCTGTTCGCCGAGTACCACCGCACCGGCGACCGACGGATCCGGGATCAGCTGATCGAGACGAACCTCGGGCTCGCGGAATCGATCGCCCGCAGGTTCTCCGGGCGCGGCGAGAGCGACGACGACCTGCGCCAGGTCGCGCTGCTCGGATTGCTCAAGGCGGTCGAGCGATTCGACCCCGAGCGCGGACTGGCATTCTCCAGCTTCGCGTCGCCGACGATCGAGGGGGAGTTGAAGCGACACTTTCGCGATCACCGCTGGGCGGTGCGTGTCCCCCGCCGGACGCAGGAACAGGCGCTCGAGGTGATGGGTGCAGTCGCGTCGCTGACGCAGGTGTTGGGCCGTTCCCCGACGATCGAAGAGCTCGCGGCCGAGACGAATCTGCCGAGCGAGAACGTCATCGAAGCACTCGAAGCCGGGCGCGCCGCGCGCGCGACGCCGATCGAAACCGGCGAGGACGACCGGAATGTGGTCGATCAGCTCGGTACTGCAGACGACGCCCTCGAGGACATCGAACGCAAGATGATCGTCTCGCAACTGTTGGACACGCTCCGGCCCCGCGAACGGGCCATCGTCATGCTGCGCTTCTACGAAGGACTCACGCAGTCGATGATCGCAGAGCAGCTCGGTGTCTCACAGGTGCACGTGTCGCGCATCCTCGCGGGTGCGCTGGACCGGTTGCGCGCGGTCGCAGAGCAGGCGACCAAGCACTGACTTTCGTCGGCAGCGGTCGGCAAAGCCGCCGCCGCCTCCCCATACCGGCTCGCTTACGCTCGCCTAGACGGCGCCAGGGTCTTCGGCGTCGCGCAACGCCTCCTTCCAGGTGCGAAAGCGCGTGTGGCGGCGGCCGTCGGGGCCCAGTCCGTCGCCGGTCCCGTCGGGAAGGAGTCGGAAGGTGAACTGCTGCGACAACGGGTCGTCGGCCGCCAGCGCCATGTAACGGGCGTCCGCGCGAGAGGCGGGCCCGGCCCGCCACAAAAGGTAGCGCCCGATCCGGCGTTTGTAGGCGACCAAGTCGACACCGATGTCGGCGCCGAGGGCACGCAGCTCGGCCGGCGCTTCGAGCCAGCGTTCGGCAGAGATGAGGTAATCGCGTTGTGGGAGCGGAGGGAGCTCCTCGGTGTGGTAGTCGCGCGTCACCGGCGGGCGCTCCTCCGGGGCGGGGGCCATGTCTGCCATGCTCGCACGCGTGCGGAAGGTTCAGGATCTGCCAACGCCGGCACTAGTCGTCGACGCCGAGACGATGGCGCACAACCTCGACGCCATGGCCACGGCGCTGCCAGGTGGCCGATGCCGGCCGCACGTCAAGGCCCACAAGACGACTCGCCTGGCCCGGGAACAAGCCGGGCGCGGCCATCCCGGCTTCACGTGCGCGACGCCGCGCGAAATGGTCGGCATGGCCGAAGCGGGGCTCGGCGAGGACCTCCTGCTCGCGAACGAAGTCGTCGACCGCGGGCGGCTGGAGGCCATGGCCGCACTCGACGCGCGCGTGACGGTCGCGGTGGATTCGGAGGCAACGATCGAAGCGGTGGCGGCGACCGGAATCCGTGAGGTGCTCGTCGACGTCAACGTCGGCCTGCCGCGCTGCGGCTGCTCCTCGGACGAGGCGGGGCGGCTCGGCGACCTCGCTCGAGCCCGGGGGCTCGCGGTTCGGGGCGTGATGGGCTACGAGGGGCACGTCGTGGGGCTGCCGGAGCGTGCTCGCCGGGTCGAAGACACCGCGGCGAGCATGGAGCTCCTCATCCGGGCGCACCAGGACGTCGGCGGTGACGTCGTGTCGGCGGGAGGCACGACGGTCTACGACATCAACACATGGGCGACCGAGATCCAAGCCGGCACCTACGCCCTCATGGACGTCACCTACGACTTCGACGACCTGCCCTTCCGACCCGCGCTCTGGATCGAGGCCACCGTCATCTCCGTGTCCGACGGATGGGCAGTGGCGGACTGCGGCGCCAAGGCCCTGGGCATGGATCACGGCAACCCCACTGTCGCCGGCCACACCGTGTGGTTCTGTTCTGACGAACACCTGACGTTCGGCCCGGAGCAGCCGGTCCAGATCGGCGAACGCGTGCGCGTCTTTCCCGCGCACATCGACCCGACGGTCGCGTACCACGAGCGCATGCACATCGTGAGCGGTGAGGACGTCCTCGACGTCTGGCCGGTCGACTTGCGGGGCTGGTAGCCCCTGGAACGAACTCGTACAGTGCGCTCGTGTCCCTGAGGCGGCGGCTGCTCCTGGTCTTCGCCGTGTACCTGGGCATCATCGGGGCCGGCGGCGCCTTCGTCCTCTGGATCACCACCGAGCGCAACGAGGAGATCACCGAGCAACGGGCGCTGATCCCGACGAGCGCGCTCGACCGCTCGGAGCTCGCGGCGCTGATGGCCACGCAACGCCGGCTCGAGGACCTGCGCACCCGGCTGACGATCACGATCTTCACCACGCTGGGGGCGGCGCTCGTGACGACATTGGCCGCCGCCGTGCTCGTGCGCCGCTGGATCACCCGCCCCCTCGACCAGGTCGGCCGGGCCATCCGGGGCGCGCGAGTCGGAGAGATCGGCCTCATCGCACCGCACGGCCCACCCGAGATTGCCGACCTCGCCCGCGACGCCGACGCGATCCGGGGCCGGATGAATCGCGCGCTGTACGACGCGACGCGCGCTCGCGAGACGATCGATCAGACGACGTCGGTCCTGTTCACCCTGCGCGCCGAGCTCGAGACG
>JAPSGP010000240.1 GCA_031177445.1 Acidimicrobiia bacterium | reverse complement strand
GACAACACGCTCGTGCTCGCGCTCTCCGACAACGGGGCGTCGTCGGAAGGCGGGGTGCACGGGTCGATCAACGACGCCCGCCCGTGGAACCTCGCCGGGAGCCCGGTCGAGGAGGCCGTCGCCCGCATCGACGAGCTCGGCGGGCCGACCCTCCACAACAACTATCCCTGGGGCTGGACGGTCGCCGGCAACACGCCCTTCCGGCGCTGGAAGCGGGAGGTGCACGAGGGCGGCGTGGCCGACCCGCTCATCGTCAGCTGGCCGGCGCGCCTCGCGGCCCGGGGCGAGATCCGGCGCCAGTACGTGCACGTGATCGACCTGGTGCCGACGGTGCTCGAGCTCGCGGGCGTCGACGCGCCCGCCGAGATCACCGGCGCGGTCCAGAGCCCGATCGAAGGCGTGTCGTTCGCGCACACCTTCCTCGACGCCGACGCACCGAGCCGGCGCGACACCCAGTACTACGAGATGCTCGGCTGCCGCGCCATCTATCACGACGGCTGGAAGGCGGTCGTCTACCACGCCATCGCCGACCAGTCGGTGCACTTCGGCGACGACGTGTGGGAGCTGTACCACGTCGCCGAGGACTCGTCCGAGTGCCACGACCTAGCCGCGGCCGAACCGGAACGGCTGCAGCGCCTGGTCGAGCTGTGGTGGCAGCAGGCCGAGCGCTACATGGTGTTGCCGCTCGACAACGCGCCCTTCGACGCCGTGTTCGGCGAGGAGCGCCCCGGCCACGAGGGCCGTCGTCGTTACGTCTACTACCCGTTCGCCGGGCCGGTGACCGAGGAAGCGGCGGTCAACGTGCGCAACCGCACGCACACGGTCACCGCCGAGGTCGTGATCCCGGACGGCGGGGTCGAGGGGGTCCTGCTCGCGCAGGGCTCGGTGCTCGGCGGCTTCGTCCTGTTCGTGCGCCATGGGCTGCTGCACTACGTGCACAACTTCGTCGGCATGGAGGAGCATCGCATCACCTCGAACGTCGAGCTGTCGCCCGGAGAGCACACGCTCGGCTTTCGCTTCGACAAGACCGGCGAGCACCAGGGGCGTGGAACGCTGCTGCTCGACGGCGAGCCCGTCGGCGAGGGCGAGATCCCCCGCTTCACCCCCACGCGCTTCTCGATCACCGGCGAGGGCCTGTGCTGCGGCTACGACCTCGGCATGCCCGTCGTCGACGACTACCGTCCGCCGTTCCGCTTCACCGGCACCCTGCGGCGAGTCGTGGTCGAGGTCGAGGGCCCGCCCTTCATCGATCCCGTCGCCGAGGCCGACCTCTCACTGCGCGCCCAGTAGGTGGCCCCGCAGCAGGCGACCGACCGGCTCACGTGGGCCGTGAACACGCTGGAGATTCGACGCGACGACCGCGTCCTCGAGATCGGGTGCGGGCATGGCGTCGCGGTTTGGCTGGTGTGCGAGCAACTGTCCCGCGGCACGATCCTTGCCATCGACCGGTCGAAGAAGATGATCGATGCGGCCAAGAAACGCAACGCCGAGCACGTCAGAGCCGGCCGGGCATCCTTCCAGACAGTGTCGCTGGACAAGTTCAATCCCCGCGACGCAGAGTTCGACAACATCTTCGCCATCCACGTCAACCTGTTCGTGCGCGCGCCCGCCGACCGGGAGTTCGACATCGTGAAGTCCTGCCTGGCGCGGAATGGAACCTTCTCGCTCGTGGACCAACCGCTCGACCCGTCCAAAGCAAGCGAGAGCGCTGAAGCGATGAAGCGTGCGCTCGCCGACCACGGGTTCAAGGTCGACCGAACGCGCATCGAAGACGTTGGCGCGGCCGTCGGGGTCTCCGTCAGCGCCCGGAAGCACTGACGCGCGGCGTCGTCAGATGCTCGAGCAGGCTCCCGCCGGCCGCCTCGTCGCCCTCGATGGTGATGAGGCCTCGAACGAGTGACCGGTCGAGGTCATCCGCGCCGAAGGCGAGGCCGGCGAGCGTTCGTGCCGTGGCGGTGATGACGGCCGCCGGGGCGGTCGCCGGGCCCTGGCTCGGCGCCAGGCAGCCGTGCTCGGCCCGGAGCGCCAGGACCTCGTCGTCGACGTGCAGTTCGAAGGTAGCGTCCTCGAAGCCGGCCGGCAGCACGGTCGTGACCGCAAGCGACAGCACGAGTGATCGGGCGGGGACGTGCTCGGTCTTGCGCGGGGGGCCGAGCAGGGTCATGCCCCAGGCAGCCATCGCCGCGGCGACGTAGCCGAGGCCGGCGGCATTGTCGCCGAGCTCGTAGACGGTCGAACCCGCCGGCGGGGGCAGGGTGCGCTTCCGGACCAGGCCGGCGTCCTCGAGATCCTTGAGCCGCGTCGCCAGCACATTGGTACTGATGCCGGGGAGCTCCTCCATGAGGTCGGTGAAGCGCCGGGGCCCGAGGAGCAGCTCCCGCACCACGAGCATCGTCCAGCGCTCCCCCACGGTCTCGAGCGCGCGGGCGACGGCGCAGTACTGGTCGTAGGTCCTGGCCACCCCGCCAGCCTACTCCTGCACTTGTGTCACCGCAGTTACCACTTGTTTTTTCGCAGTTACTTGTTAGGATGCCGAAGCATGAAGACACCACGCATCGCTTCAAGCATCGGCCTCGTCACCGTCGGCCTGAGCGTGGCCGGGATCCTCGGCGCCACGCTCGCGGGCGCGACCAGCACCGGCGGAACGAGCGGGTTCCGTGACCAATTCGTCGACCGTGGGCCCAATCGACTCCACGTGCGCGAGCAACAGGGCGAGGGCCCGACGATCGTGCTCATGCACGGCTTCCCCGACAACCACCATCTGTATGACCGGCTCGTCCCCCATCTCGACGGCCGCCACGTGGTGACCTTCGACTTCCTCGGCTGGGGCGAGTCGGACAAGCCCGCCGGCTACGACTACACGTTTGCGAACCAGACCGACGACCTCGACGCCGTCGTACGCGGTCTCGGGCTCGACCGGGTGGTGCTGGTCGTACACGACGCCTCCGGGCCCGCCGGGATCAACTGGGCACTCGAGCATCCGCAGCAGGTGGCGGCGATCGTCGCGCTCAACACCTTCTACAGCCTGCTGACGGATGCGCCGCCGAACCCGCCCGAGGCGATCCGGCTCTTCTCCGACCCCAACTTCCAGCGTCTCACCGAACACTTCGCTCGCTCGCCGCGCGAGTTCCGCTGGCTCTACGACTTCCAGGTCGGCGGGTTCATCCGCACGCCCGAGGTGCGACGGAAGTTCGTCCCCCTCCTCTACCGCCAGTTCGAGTCGGAGCCGAGCACGCTGGAGGCGTTCCTTCGGCTCAACCAGGACCTGAACCCCGCAGTGGTCGCCAACACCGAGCGGGAACCCGAGCTCGCAGCGTTCCCGGCGCCGGTCCGCACCGCCTTCGGCGAGCTCGACTTCTACCTCAGCCCCGCCCAGGGCCGAGCGCTGGCGGCGCTGTTCCCGAACGGCGAGGCCGTGACCGTCGCCGGCACCGGGCACTTCCCCCAGCTCGACGCGCCCAAGGAGGTCGCGCGGCTCATCCTGACCACGCCCGGCGTCAGCGACTGATCGCGCCGGCTACTGGATCACCACTGCGGGGCGGAACCGCAGACCGCCGGTGTAGTCGCGGCCGCCCCAGCTGCGGCCGGGCTCGCCCTGGCTCACGAACGCGAACGGTGCCCGATCGTTGTTGTCGAGCCGCTCGCCGGTCAGCAGCGTGCACGTCCACGGTTGGTCGTTGCGGGCGGCGACGTCCTCGCTGTCCGGCAGCGGGTGAGAGCCCCGATCGGCGAGCTGCGCGACCAGCGCCCTGTACGCCCGCCACGTCATGCCCGTACAAGAATCGAGCGTGAGGCCGCCGACCTCGATCGCGAGCTCGCCCGCCTCGCGCGCGCCGAAGATGTCGTCCCAGCTCCCGCGCTTGAGTCCGTTGCTGGTCGACAGCATCACGAGCAGGTGGTGCAGCTTGCCGTCTTCGACAACAGCAACGAGCTCGATGTCCTCGGGGCGCACGTCGAACTTGTCGGCCATGGCGGCGCGCGCCGCCTTCGCACGCGCGCGCGTCTCCGACGGCATGTTGGCGATGAGCTCGTCCGCGATTGGTGTGGCCGGCGGAGCGACGAGACCGCGACGCACCAGCGCCCCGATCAGCGCCTTCGTCTCCGACGGCGTGAGCGCGTCCAGCACCTTGTCGGGGTCCACGGCGCCGAGCGTAGCCAGCGGCCCTCGAGAAATTTATTGGTCGACATCGAGACGGCGTCGATCGTTAGGGTGCGACTGATGTTCGATTGCGGCTCGAGGAGGTGTGATGAACGCGTACGCGACTCCGCGCGACTCCGCGCGTCACACCTCGGTCGCGCTCGAGCCTGACGACGCCGCGGGCTGGGCGGTCGGCGTCCTGCGTCACGCGGGCGACGGACGGGTCTCGGTCGAGTACGACGGCGGCCGCGCCGTTGCCTACCGCTGTCAGCGCACGAGCCGGCTGCGCCGGGCGTCGGATCGCGGCGTGCCCCGGAACGGCGGCGTGATCGTGGTGGTGCACGAGGAGCTGCGGGTCCTGGCGCTCCCCGTTGACGCGCACGACGTGCCCCTGCGACTGTTCGCGGTCACCGATGACCTGCCGGTGCACAACCCGATCGAGCGGGGCGGCTCGCTGGAGCTGTTCAGCGTGGCCCCGGTCGATGCCGCTCCCCCGAGCAGGTGACAGTTCTCCTCACATAGGGGGTCGTTCTGTCAACTGCTCGGGGTTCGCGGCGAGCTCAGCTCGACTGCGTGGGCTGTCGCCGGCCTGGGTTCCGCCTGGGAATTGGCGTAGAACCGGGGCGCGTAGGCTCGGCGGCATGTGCCGAAACATCACTGAGCTCCGTGGGCTCGCGCCCCCCGCCACCGAAGAAGAGATCGAGGCCGCCGCCCGGCAGTACGTGCGCAAGATCACCGGCATCCGGCATCCCAACCCCGCAACGGCCGACGCGTTCGAGGCGGCGGTGGCCGAGGTCGCCGAGGTGTCCGAACGCATCCTGAGCCTGGTGCCGGAGCGGCGTCAGCCGCCCAAGTCGCTGCCGCCGCTCCGCCGCCCCGAGGTGCGCGAGCGCATGGGGCTGCCGGTGCTGTCGCACTGAGGCCGACCCGTGCCCGCCGTGTTCGTGCACGGCGTCCCGGATACGCATCGACTCTGGGGACGAGTCCGGGCGGAGCTCGGCCGCGACGACGTCGTTTCTCCTGACCTTCCGGGATTCGGCGCGCCTGTCCCCGACGGGTTCCGGGCGACGAAGGACGCCTACCTCGACTGGCTCATCGAACAGGTCGCAGCACTGGCCGAGCCCGTCGACCTGGTCGGTCACGACTGGGGTTCGATCCTGGTCCAGCAGCTCGTCAGCGTCCGCCCCGAGCTCGTGCGCAC
>JAPSGP010000239.1 GCA_031177445.1 Acidimicrobiia bacterium | reverse complement strand
GCTCCGTTGCCGGCCGGGAGCAGACGGGGCTGGCCTGCGGCGGCATCGGTCGCGGCGTGCACCGCCGCCAGGAACGCGCCAGAGGTTGGGAACCGGGCGAGCTGCGCCAGGCTGAACTGGGTCGGGAGGATCAGGTCGAGCTCGCCCTGCTCCCCCTGGCGGAGCGCTTCGCCCGGCGTGATCCATCCCGACGCCACCGCTTCCACGTCGTCGTGGCGGTACGTGTGCCCATGAGGCGCGGCCGCGACGAAGAACCATGTGTCGTAGCGGCGTGGCGCGCCGGCCGGGGTGATCCAGTGCGAGAAGAGATGGAGTGCGCCGGCGTCGAGGACGAGGTCTTCGGCGAGGACCACGTCGAGGAAGGTGCGCTCCCCGGCCGCGAGTGCGACTCGGGCCGCCTCGAGCCGATCGACCGTCGGTCCCAGCAGGTCGAGCACGCTGCCGGAGGCAGACCGGGCGAGCAGCACCCCTGCCTCCTCGAACGCCTCCCGGATGGCGGCCACCCAGAAGCCGAGGCCCCCGGCGGGGAGCCCGAGGAGGCGGCTCGCCGCCTGGTCGTCGCGGCCCGTGCACCGGGCGAGCAGCTCGGGAGCCCGGTCTTCGGGATCGACCGCTCCGCCCGGGAACACCGAGGCGCCGCCGGCGAACACGATCCGCGGGTGGCGGCGCAGCATGAAGACCTCGAGCTCGGGGGCGTCGCGAAGCAACATGACGGTGGCGGCCTCGCGAATGGTCACCATGGGGCCGCCTCACTACCGCCCTGGATGGCCGGAGCTCTCAACACAGGGAATCACCGCGCACGGCAACAACAGTCTACGTGGCACGTACGGAAGCTCGTGGCGGCTTCGATCCTTGCGCTCGACACACCACGTGCGCTCAGCGCGCTCACCGACCTCGTTTCAGTCGAAATCGAAGATGCGAGTGAGCGCTTCCATCTGGTCGAGGTGGTGCGCGAGCGAGTCGCTGCGGAAGCGGTAGTTGAGGACGGTCGCGCCGAGCGCCACGAGCTCGTCGGCTTGGCGCCGGATGCGATCGGCTTCGGTCGAAGGGTCGACGGCCGGCTCCGGCCACAGCACGATGTCCACCGGCTGCGGACGCTCGTGCCACGCCGGCAGCGTGCGCGCCCAACCGAGCATCGCAGCCACCTCGTCCGGCTCGACCAGGAACGGCATCCACGCGTCGCCGAGCTCAACCGCACGGCGAAGCGATCGCCGGGTGCGCCCGCCGACCCAGATCGGCAGCTCGGTCCGCGGCGCGGTCGGGTCGACGACGAAGTCACCGATGTGGAAGTGGCTGCCGCGATACTCGGGGCTGCGCACCCCCCAGGCGGCGCGAATGGCGCGGATGGCGTCGTCGGCGCGGGCCCCTCGTTCGTCGAACGGCTTTTCCAGCAGCTCGAACTCCTCGCGCAGCGACCCCACGCCGACGCCGAGGATCAGGCGCCCGCCGCTCAGCAGATCGAGGGTGCCGTAGTGCTTCACCACCTCCATCGGGTGGTGGTACGGGAGCACCACGATGTTCGTGAGGAGGCGGATCCGCTCTGTCAGCGCGGCGACGTACGACAGGGTCGCCAGCAAGTCCCAGTAGCGCTTCCCGCGGCGCGCCTCCACGTCGACTGGGACCGCGACGTGTTCGCTCGCGGTGAGGTGGTGATAGCCGAGCTCGTCGGCGGCTCGTGCGACGGCGACGAGGTCGTCGACGCCGGCGTCGATCTCCCACGCATTGTGCGATCGCGGCAGCAGCAGCACGATCGGCGTGATGATCCCGATCCGCACGATTGCCTACCTCCAACCGCGGTCGCGATGCTCGCGGCGACCCTGCAATCGGCGGCAGTTTCGCTCACATATGGCGAAACTGCGACCGATCAGCGGACGGCAGCGCCCCGGTCGGGCCCGCGCTCAGGAAACGTCGTCGGCCAACAGGAGGCGGCGCTCCGACTCGGTGAGCCCGCCCCAGATCCCGTGGGGCTCGCGGATGCTGAGGGCGTAGTCGAGACACTCGATCCGTACCGGGCAGTCGCGGCAAATCGACTTGGCCTTGAGCTCGCGGGCGTCACGATCCTCTTTGCGCTCCGGGTACGTGGGCGGGAAGAAGAGCGCTGACTCCGGCCCCCGGCACGAGGCGCGGAGCTGCCACGTGTTCTCGGCGCTGATCCGGACCGTCACCACACCCCCCGATCGTGCGCTTGTGAGGCGACCGTATACGCGGGCAAACAGGACGACAAGGGGGGAGTTCGACCCTCAGCGCCGGGAGCGGCGCCGCTTGGCCCGCTCCCGGTAGTCCTCGGCACCGCCTGACTCGGGCTCGACCTCCAGCACCAGTCCCTCGACCGCCACCACTCGCACCGGGTCACCGGGCGAGATCGGCGTCGCACGGTTGGTACGCGCCCGCCACCGGGCGCCCCGGATCACGACTACGCCTTCGGGGTCGACGGCGACCTCTGCTTCTCCCATGTCCCCGATCATCCCCTCGCGCCCGACGGTCGGGGTCGAGAATCGGGACCGGATCACGGCGGTCATCGCCCCCAGCATGAACAGCGCCGTCCCCACGATCACGATGAGCAGCACCCACCACGGCGGGTCGAGGCGGGACGAGCCCCCGTACAGGGTCAGCGAGCCCGCCACCAGCGAGAGGGAGCCGATGACCGTCCACACCGCCAAGCTCCCGGCCTGCACGTCGACCGAGAACCCGAACACCGCCAGCACGAGCAATCCCACCGCCCACCAGTGGACAGGGAGATGGGAGAACCCAACGAGCCCGCCGATGACCGCGAGCGCGCCCGCCAACCCTGCGAGCCCGATCCCGCAGGTGTAGAACTCGAAGACGATGAGCGCCAAGCCCGCCACGAACAGGAGATAGGCCACGGAGGGGCTGCCCAGCGTGTGGAGAAGCTGACCCCCGAGGTCGAGCCGGATGAAGCGCACCTCCTGGTTGGGCTGGCGACGGCGGTCGACGCCCTGGCCGACCACCTTCGCCGTGGACAGCACTTCCGTGCCGTCGGCGGTCGCCACGGGCCGTCCATCGAGCGACACGATGAGCTCGCCCACCGTCGGCTCCACGCTGTTGGTAGCGCGCAGGCGACGGGCCTCGTCGGCCGACAGCTTGCGGTCCGCGAGCTGCCGGGCGCCGGTGGGGCTGCGGCCGTTGCGGCGGGCGAGTCCGGCCAAGCGGCGCCGCACGGCCACCCTGCTCGGATCGCCAGGGTCGTCGAGCGCGACCGGTGCCGCCGCGCCGACGCTGGATCCGCTCGAGACCGAGGCGACCGGAGCGGCTTCGAGGAGCAGCGCGGCCGCGCCACGGGCGCCGGCGCCTGACGGGCCCACCCACACGACGACCGGGACCTTCGACTCCCGGATGCTGCGCAGCAACGGGTCGACGTCGACGTCGACTGCGCCACTGGAATCGATCTGCAGCACCACCATCGTCGCCCGGTCGGCGTTGGCGTCGCGGATGGAGTCGCGGATGAGCGACGCCGTCGGCGGGTCGATCAACCCGTCGACCTTCACCACGTCGATGCGACGCCGTCCTGCCCGCCCGCCGCCGGCCCCGGCTTCGCCCACCCCCATCAGCAGGATGGCGGCCGCGCCCAGGCACGCGAGCGCGGCGACGCGACGTACCGGGCTTCGCATCAGAGCTGCTTTACGCTGGCTGTGCACATGGATCTAGCGCGCTTCTGTTCGTCGGCTCGCGTCGTGATCGTGGCGGGCAAAGGCGGGGTGGGGAAGACGACCGTGACGGCGACGCTCGCCACGGCGGCCGCCCGCACAGGCGCGAGCGTGCTGATCGTCGAGGTCGAGGGCAAATCGGGGCTCGCCTCGAGCTTCGCCCTGCCGCCGCTCACCTACGAGGAGGCCGAGCTCGCGCCCCGCATCCGAGGCCGGACCCTGACGCCCGACGAGGCCCTCGTCGACTATCTCGAGCACCACGGGATGCGCCGCATCTCGAAGCGGCTGATCAAGGCGGGGGCGCTCGAGATCGTGTCCACCGCGGTGCCGGGGATGAAGGACATCCTCGTGTTGGGCAAGGTCAAGGCACTCGAGATCGCACGCGCCGCCGACCTCATCGTGATCGACGCCCCCGCGGCCGGCCATGCGATCTCCTTCCTCATGTCGCCCCGGGGCCTGGGCGACGCCATTCGCATGGGCCCGATCAGCCGGCAGGCGTCCGAGGTCATCGAGCTGCTGTCCGATCCCGATCGGTGCGAGGTGATGCTGGTGACGCTGCCGGAGGAGACCCCGGTGAGCGAGATCGTCGACACCGCCTACGCGCTGGAAGACCGCATCGGAGTGCAGCTCGGGCCAGTGATCGTCAATGCGTGCTACCAGGACCTCGACGGGGGGACTCGGGCCAAGGACGTGCAGCGCCTGGCGAGCCAGCTGGACGTGTTCGTCTCCCCCCGGGAGGCCGACGACCTCGCGGCGGCGGCACGGTTCCGCCGCCAGCGCCACGCGCTCCAGCAGGAGCAGGCCGAACGGCTGGCGCAGCGGCTGCCGTTGCCGCAGATCCGGCTCCCGTTCCTGTTCACCGCCGACATCGGCCCCGCGGAGGTCGAGGTGCTCACCGACGCCTTCGTCTCGGCCGTCGAAGCGCTGCCGCCGGTTCCCCGCCATGTGGCGCCACTCAGCCGATGACCGAACCGCACAGCTCGTTCGCCGAGCTCGTGGAGCGCCGCCACATCATCGTCTGCTGCGGAACCGGTGGTGTCGGGAAGACCACCACTGCGGCCGTGCTCGCGGTCGAAGGCGCCCAGCGCGGCCGGAACGCGGTCGTCGTCACGATCGATCCGGCAAAGCGGCTCGCCAGCACGCTCGGTCTCGACGCGCTTGCCGACAGTGCTCACGAGATCGACCGATCGCGCTGGGATCCGAAGAAGACCGCGCCGCCGCACGGCCGTCTTTCCGCGCTGATGCTCGACACGAAGTCGACGTTCGACCATCTCGTCGTGAAGTACGCCGCCGACGACGCCCAGGCCCGCCGCATCCTCGGGAACCGCTTCTACCGGAACATCTCCAGCGCGCTGTCGGGAACGCAGGAATACATGGCGATGGAAAAGCTGTACGAGCTCCACGAAGAGGGGGGCTTCGACCTCATCGTCGTCGACACGCCACCAACCCGGCACGCGCTCGACTTCCTGGACGCGCCGAAGCGACTCACACGCCTGCTCGACAACCGCATCTTCCGGTTGCTCATGATGCCGACGCGAGCGTCGCTGCGGGTGGCTGGGGCCGCGGTGCACATGTTCATCCGCACGGTGTCTCGGATCGTCGGCACCGACGTGATCGACGATGTCGTCGCCTTCTTCCGTGCCTTCGAGGGAATGGAGGAGGGATTTCGCAACCGAGCGAACA
>JAPSGP010000530.1 GCA_031177445.1 Acidimicrobiia bacterium | reverse complement strand
CTGCCGGACAGCGTTCGCCGGCGGAGCCTCGACCGGATCGAGCGCACGGGCGGAGCGACACGCGGGGGCTGGCCGGCTCGCTCGAGCCGACGTAGGTCGCGGCGCAGCGTAGTCCCACCGCCGGGCGAGTCGTGGCTGCGGCCGGCCTGCAACTGAGGCGTGGCAACCCGACGCTGCGTAACCACTCGCGGCTGACGCGGCACGGGGCGGGGCCCGGAGCCAGTGAGGCCCCGGGCCCAGGTAGATCAGGCCCCGATCATGTGTTCGACGAAGACAGCTCGATCGCGATGTTCGGCGACGGCACTGACCGCCTCTGTCCGGTGGCAAAATGCAGGGCGTACGTCGAATCGTCGAGGAACGAGACCGCGAGCGCGCCGTTGGGGAGGATGGTCACCGTCTGGAAGTCCATCCTCACGTCGCTCTGGACTCCGGCCGTCGCTCCGGCGTCGCCGAGGCCGACGAAATAGGAGCGCTTCAGGAACGCGGTGTTCTTGCGGATGTCGAGCTTGTAGGCGAGATCCTGGTCCTCCTCGGCGTCTTGCTTGTCCGCTCGAATGACGACCGCCCCGAGCCCCACCGCCTTGTTGGCGCGGAAGTCGAAGTGTTCGATGGACATCCCGGCCGGCAGCGGGACGTTGAGCGTGGTCCACGTCTTGCCGCCAGTCGTCGAGATCCGGTAGTCGAAGGATGTGCCCTTCGGGATGACGTTGTGGACGCGGCCGGCCGAATCGACCTGGAACCGGCCTTGGGGCAAGGTGCCGTCGCCGAAGGCATATCCCGTCCAGGTCAGCGTCGCCTGGTCGAGCAAGCCCCACGCGGCTCCCGGAGTCGGGTTCGGGTCTTCGGCGTTGAAGGAGATCCGCCCGGTGTATCCCTTCGGGTCGAGCCACGGGACATCGTTGGCGAAGTCGCAGACCTGCACGGTGTAGCTGCCGGCCGGCACGTCGCCCGGCGGGTTGTAGTTGAGCGCCTCCGGGCTTGTGACCGTGTCCTGGCTCAGGACGGTGGTGCCGTTCCGCTTGAGATGGACGATGCTGTCGTTTGCCGTGAGCTCGGCGACGACCGCCACCGTGATCGAGTCAACGCTCTCGCCGGTCGCAACGACCCACGGACCCTTGTCCACGTCGCAGGACCCGTCGGCGCCTGGGACCGCGCCGCTGAAGGTCGCGGACTCCGGATGGCTATCGGTCGCTAGCAGCGAGGGAGCGCTCGGCGGGAGGCTCCCGAACGGGAAGTCAGGCGCCGCGAGTGCGGCGCCGCCGCCGAGCGGCGTCAGGCCGCCGTTCGAGTTCGGCTGGATCCAGTCGAAGCTCGCATCGGCCTTCGTCGTCAGCCAACTCCCGACGACGCCGTTGCGAGTGGCATCGACGAACTTGCTCGACGCTTCGAGATAGTTGAGTCCGTCGGCGCTCCAGAGCCAGAGCTCCTTGGACGGCCAGCCCCCCTTCACGAAGCTGATGTAGGGCACCGTGCGACCGTCGACGCTGAACGGGCCGGGCACGACCGTCACCCACTCGCGGTCGTAGAACGGCGTGTGGACCGGCACCTCGTTGTACCACCATTTGCCCGAGAACGCCTCGTACTTGAACGCCTGCAGGTGGTCGCCGGTGTAGGGGTCCCAGCCGATACCGATGATGTCCCCGTTCGGCGCGACAGCGATCGTCCCCTCGCCGTTGTTGAGCGGCGTGAGCGGCCGCACCTGCTTCCAAGTCAAGCCGCGGTCATCCGAGATGTGGACGTACGTGCCGCCGAAATCGAACAGGCGCCCACCCTTCGAGGAAGTGACGTAGTTCTCGCAGCAGTTGCCGGTGCTCGCGACGACACGCCATTTCGTCGTGCCCTTTCGGTCGTCCTTGGGTGTCGGCATGCGGCCGTGGTCGACCGACGCGTACGTGCGCGTCACGACCTCCCGCTGGATGTCGACGAGCGTTGCTTCGAGGACGGTCGACGGGTCCGCGCCCGCCGAGCGCACCGCGAGTCCGACCCCGAGCGCAATGGCGATGGCGACCAGCAGAAACAGCGTTCTCACGGTGGTCATCTGTCCTCCCGGGAAGGTGATTGCTCTCAGGAAGACCTCGCGGGGCGGAAAAACTTGCAATGGGCGAGGCGGGGGACACCGCAGCAGCGCGGATCGTCCGGGCACCTGGC
>JAPSGP010000529.1 GCA_031177445.1 Acidimicrobiia bacterium | reverse complement strand
ACGGCCTCGACATCGGTGATCTTCACGCTGCGGCTGGCGGATTGTCGATCATGTCGCGATTGTCAACAATCTCATGCCAACCGGTCAGGCACAAGCTGTGTCGCGAGGAGGTCGTCGCGGCGAGCGTAAGTGGGACAGCTGCCTCGCCGCAGCCTCGACGACGCGGGCGTTGCCGTGCCGAGCTCAGGCAGAACGTTCCGGAGAGCCCGTCGATGTACCAGCGCCGTCGACGTCCCTCACGCGGATTCCGTCGCCCTCGGCCAGGATCAGCGGGTCCTCGCTGAAGGCCTTCATCTGGGTGAAGAGACCATCACCCGGCGGACGTCGTCGATGAGCTCGAGCGAAGAGATTGTCGATCATAGCCAAATTGTCAACAATCCTCTAGAGTCGCCTGCGGTGGGCGACAGCCGTGTTTCCTGCACGATCGACCTGAGTGCCGAGGGGAAGCAGTTCGGCACGCTGGGGGTGCCGCGCTCGTCGAATCAGTGGTCGGATCTCACGGTTCCGATCGTCTCGGTCGCGAACGGCGTAGGCCCGACGGTGGTCGTGATCGGCGGTGTGCACGGCGACGAGCCCGAGGGCCAGGTGGCCGCCCTCAACCTCGCGCGGACGCTCCAGCCCGAGCAGGTCACCGGACGGGTGGTCGTCGTTCCGTGCGCCTCGCCCGAGGGCTCGAAGGCCTACACCCGGACCTGGCCGTCGGGCATCGACTTCAACCGCTCGTTTCCCGGCGACCCTTGGGGCAGGGAGGACGAGCAGCTCGCCGAGTTCATGTCGACGGAGCTGTTCCCGATCTCGGAGGTCGTCGTCGACATCCACAGCGGCGGCCGCGGCGGGCTTCACCTGCCCTGGTCGGAGATGCACTGGGTCGACGACCCGGACCAGCGCCGGGCCATGGTCGAGGGGATGGTCGCGTGGAACACCGACTGGTGCTGCGTCTACATGGACATCGGCGGCACCGGCCTGCTCGTCGGCGAAGCCGAACGCCAGGGCAAGAACGTCATCAGCACGGAGCTCGGCGGAGGCGGGCACGTGACCGCGGAGATCCACCGGCTCGCGGCGAGCGGGCTCGCGAACGTCCTGCGGCACGTCGGCGTGCTCGAGGGCGAGGTCGTGCAGCGAGAGTCGCCGCCGACGTTCCTGATGGCCACCGAGCTCGACTGCTTCGTACGAGCCCCCGAGTCGGGCCTCTTCGAGACGCTCGTCGCCCTCGGCGAGCGCGTCGAGACCGGCCAGCCGGTTGGGAAGATCCACTTCATCGAGCGGCCCGACCGTGAGCCGGAGACCGCGTACGCCCGGAACGACGGCATCGTCTGCGTCGTCCGCGCGGTGGCCACCTGCGAGCAGGGCGACAACATCGTCGTCGTCGCACGCGAGGTCGACCGCGCAGAACTGAACTGATGGAGCGCTTCACCGTCGCCGCCACGCAGGTCGATGTTCGCCACCTGGACGTCGAGCACAACCTCGAGGTGCACCTCCGACTGATCGCCGAGACGGCCGAGGCGGGCTGCCACCTCGTCGTCTTTCCGGAGATGTCCGCTACCGGGCACAACGGCAGTCCCGACGTGACACGGTCGGCCGAGCCGCACGACGGGCGCATCTTCCGCACCATGGAGCAGGCGGTGAAGGAGCACGGAATCGTTGCCTCGTACGGCTTCTGCGAGCTCTACCGCGGGACGCACTACAACACCTCGGCGCTCGTGGGTCCGGACGGTTTGATCGGGCTGCAGCGCAAGGTGCATGCCTCCTTCGACGAGTTCTTCCGCTTCCGGCAGGCCTACGAGTGGGGCGTCTACGACCTCGGCTTCTGCACGGTCGGGACCGCGATCTGCCACGACAGCGACTTCTTCGAGAGCTGGCGGATCCTGGCCTTGAGAGGCGCCGAGGTGATCCTGCTGCCGCACGCGAACCGGACGATGCCCGCGGGCGGCGGCAACCTCACCTTCGATGGTCGCGAACGCGAGCTGCCGGAGGAGGAGGTGCTGCGCGCCCAGGAGGAGCTGCTCGAGGCGAGACCGAACCCGCCGCGACTCCACGACTTCCTGGCCCGGGACAACGGTGTCTACGCCGTGTTCTCAGACATGGTCGGGTTCGACGGCCACAGCACGCATGTCGGCGGCGCGTACGTCCTCGCGCCCGACGGGTCGA
>JAPSGP010000528.1 GCA_031177445.1 Acidimicrobiia bacterium | reverse complement strand
CGAGGCCGGCTACCTCGGCGGCACGCGCGGCGGGGCGACCTTCGGGCTGCCCCCGACTGCAGCCGCCCTCGATGCCTACCTCGACGTCCTCGAGGGCTGCGACCTGCCGTGGTCGGTAGCTGTGCTCGGCGGCGACGTGCTCGAGGGCGAGTTCGCGCGCCTCGCGCTCGAACGCGGTGGCCACCTGCGGGTCGGCCTCGAGGACTACGTGGGCGACCAGCGCCCCGCGAACGACGCACTCGTGCGCCGAGCAGTGGAGTTGTGCAGCGCGGTCGGCCGACCGGTCGCGAGCTGCGATACGGCCGCGGCACTGCTTGGCCTTCCGCACGGCGCACCGTCGCACGCCTGATGCGGTTCCATCAGGCGGTCGCATTCCTCGAAACCGAGCAGCTGCTCGAGCTGTGTCGCTCATGCGACGAGACCGGTTACGCCGGCATGTACCTGTCCGACCATCTCTTCTATCCGCAACGGCTCGAGTCCCGGTACACGTACTCGCCCTACGAGGACGGCTCGCCGGTGTGGTCACCGGAAACCGACTGGCCCGACACGTGGTGCCTGGTCTCGGCGATGGCCGCGGTCACGCGCAACTTGCACTTCACCAGCGGCGTCTACATCGCCCCCGCCCGCGACCTTTTCACCGTGGCGAAGCTCGTCGGCACCGCCGCAGTGATCTCTGGTGATCGGGTCCACCTCGGGGTGGGCGTCGGATGGTGCAAGGAGGAGTTCGACGCCACCGGGCAGGAGTTCCACGACCGGGGTCGCCGCCTCGACGACATGATCCCGGCACTGCGCGCGCTGTGGAACCCCGGCTGGGTCGAGCACCACGGCCCGCACTACGACTTCGACCCGCTGCAGATGAACCCGGTGCCGGCGAAACCGGTACCGATCTACGGCGGCGGGCACAGCGACCCCGCGCTGCGGCGCGCGGCTCGGCTGTGCGACGGGTGGATCGCCGCCGGCGCGTACAGCCCCGACGATGCTTGGCACCACCTCGGCCGGCTGCGCGAGCAGCTGAAGCTGGCGGGCAGGGAATCCGAACCGTTCACGATCTATCTCGCCCTCGGCGTGCTTCCCGACGTCAACGTCTACAAGCGGTTCGAGGACGCCGGCGTCACGGACATGGTGTGCGCACCGTGGATGCTGGCGGCGACGACTGAGTCGCGTGACTACCGCTCCTCGCTCGACGCCAAGCTGCGCGCCTCCGAGGAGTTCGCCACCCAAATCATCGATCGGATGTGACGAATTCGAGCATCGCAGTAACCTGACGGGACGTCAGATGCCGGCCCGCCGACGACTGGGGGAACCGTGCTGGATTGCAAGATCGTCGGAGGCAGTGTCGTCGACGGCACCGGGGCGCCCCGGCGGCGCGCCGACGTCGGGATCCGCGACGGGCGCATCGTCGCAGTCGGCGACGTCGGAGAGGACGCGGCCCGAACAATCGATGCCGACGGGTTGGTCGTCACCCCTGGCTTCGTCGACATCCACACGCACTACGACGCGCAGGCGTTCTGGGACCCCGCGCTCACGCCGTCGCCGCTGCACGGTGTCACCACGATCGTCGGCGGCAACTGCGGGTTCACGATCGCACCGCTGGCGCCGAGCGAGGCCGACTACCTCATGCGCATGCTGGCGCGGGTGGAAGGCATGCCGCTCGAGTCGTTGGAGGCGGGCGTGCCTTGGAACTGGCGGACCTTCGGCGAGTACCTCGACCGGCTCGACGGGACGCTGGCGGTCAACGCGGGATTCCTCGTCGGTCATTCGGCGCTGCGGCGAGTGGTCATGGGGGAAGCCGCGAGTAGCGACGCCGCGTCGGCGGATCAGCTCGATCGGATGCGCGCCATGCTCGACGAGTCCCTGCGCGCCGGCGGACTCGGGTTCTCGTCGTCGCAGGCCCCGACCCACAACGACGCCGACGGCATCCCCGTGCCGTCGCGCTTCGCCACCCCCGAGGAGCTGATCGCGCTCTCCCGCGTGGTGCGAGACCACCCGGGCACCACGCTCGAGTTCATCCCGGCGGTGGGTGCGTTCAGCGACGAACACGTCGAGCTGATGGCCGACATGTCGCTCGCCGCCAATCGGCCGCTCAACTGGAACGTGCTCGGGGTGAGCTCGGCTCGCCCCGACGGCCACGAGGCGCAGCTAGCGGCGTC
>JAPSGP010000238.1 GCA_031177445.1 Acidimicrobiia bacterium | reverse complement strand
CTACCTGCAGGGTCATGCCGACCAGGTGCTGTTCGACGCCGAGCACTTCTTCGACGGGTACAAGCGCAACTCGGAGTTCGCGCTCGCCGTGCTCGAGGCGGCGGCGCAGGCGGGGGCATCGCACCTGGTGCTGTGCGACACCAACGGCGGCACCCTGCCGCACGAGGTGGAGCCGATCGTGCGCGCGGTCGTCGACTACTTCGGCAGCGACGTCGTGGTCGCGGTGCACCTGCACGACGACGCCGGCACCGGCGTGGCCAACGCGCTCGCGGGCGTCCGCGGCGGAGCGCGGCAGGTGCAGGGCACGATCAACGGATACGGCGAACGCACCGGTAACTGCAACCTCACCACGATCATCCCCGACCTGACGCTGAAAATGGCTATCGAGACACTGCCTCGCGACCGGCTCGAGCGCCTCACCCCGGTCGCGCACCACGTCGCCGAGCTGGTGAACATGGCGCTTAACCCGCAGGCGCCGTACGTCGGCTCATCGGCGTTCGCGCACAAGGCCGGCATCCACGCCAGCGCGCTCGCCCGCCGTCCCGATGCATATGAACACGTGAAGCCGGACTCGATCGGCAACCGCACCCACGTCGTCGTCTCGGAGCTGGCCGGGCGCAGCAATCTCGCCATGAAGGCCAAAGAGCTCGGGCTCGAGCTCGACGGCCCGCAGCTCAGCGACGTCGTCGACATGCTGAAGCGGCTGGAGCACGAGGGCTACCACTTCGAGGTGGCAGACGCCTCGCTGGAGCTGCTGATGCGCCACGCCACCGGCTGGCGCCAGCCCTGGTTCCACGTCGAGGAGTGGGAAGTGATCGTCGAGGACGCACGCGATGCCGACCGCCTCTCGACCCAGGCGATCGTGAAGGGCCACGCCAACGGAGATCGGTTCCACGAGATCGCCGAGGGGAACGGACCGGTGAACGCACTCGACCGTGCGTTGCGCAAGGCGATCGGGGCGCGGTACCCCGCGCTCGATCCCGTTCACCTCACCGACTACAAGGTGCGAGTCCTCGACACCCATCGCGGTACCGGTGCGGTGACGCGTGTGCTCATCGACAGCACCGATGGCGAGGAGTCGTGGACGACGATCGGCGTGGGGGAGAACATCATCGAGGCCTCGTGGCAGGCACTCGAGGACTCGCTCGTGTTCGGCCTGCTCCGAGCGGGCGCCCGCGTGTAGCCGACTGTAGGGTCAGCCCCATGCCGACCGACCCGTTCGTCCCCGAACAGCTCGAGAACGAACCGCGGCAGCTTCCGAACCTCGCGCCGGGAGTCAAGATCCCGCCGGCGCGCAGCTGGCGCGCCGACCGGCCCGGTGATCTCCCGGTGGGACAGCCCCACGGGAAGCTGCTCGGCTCGCCGGGGCCGAACGTCGGCTACGCCCTCAAGCTCGTCGAGCTGCGGCGAGACGCTCTCGTGCTTGCGCCGCACGAGCACGCCGACGACGCGCTCGCGGTGATCGCCGAGATCGCGATGAAGCGTGCCGCCGAGTATGGCCGCGCCCCGGTGATGCACGACGTCGACGTCGCGATCGAGCTCCTCGGCTACCTCGGCGACGCCGATCCCGAATACGTGACCTGGCGCGTCCACGCCGTCGAGGGTGCGCACCACACCTACCGGGAACGTCGCGCGCTGGTCGACGCCATCCCGATCGACGTGCTCCGCCTGGCTCCAAGCGTGATCGGCGAGCACGTGGGTGAGGCACGCCAGGCGCTGCAATCCGGCGTGCCCGCTCCGCTGCAGTAGTCAGCTCGCGAGGCGCCGCTCGATCGCGTCGAGGCGCCGCAGGATCTGCTCGAGCGCATCGGTCGATTCCTCGCGTCGCGGTTCCCGCGGTCGCGTCTCGATGACGCTGCCTGACAACGCCGTCACGACGGCGCGCCGTGTCGTGCGCAGCTCGAGTCCCATCCGTCGCAGCACCTTGCTCGCGAGCCCCTCCTCGGTGGCGAGAAGGCCGAGCAGGATGTGCTCGGTCCCGATGTAGTTGTGGCCCAGCGTGAGCGCTTCCTTGGTCGTCTGCTCCAGCGCCCGCTTCGCGAGGACCG
The DNA here is from genome assembly GCA_031177445.1 of Acidimicrobiia bacterium. GTDB lineage: Bacteria > Actinomycetota > Acidimicrobiia > IMCC26256 > JACDBD01 > JAPSGP01. Next base: position 3,314 of record JAPSGP010000238.1, on the reverse strand, counting down.
TGAACGGGATGTGACCTTCGACGGGAGGAGTTGGCGCCGGCATCGAGGCGGTCAGCTCGGCGCGCAGGTCGTCGACCTCGATGTCGAGCGAGGTCAGGACGCGGATGGCGAGGCCGCTTCCTTCGTCGATCACCCCGAGCAGCACGTGCTCGGTACCGATGGAGTGGTGCGGCACCTCACGAGCGGCCTGGTCGGCGAGCTCGAGGATGCGGCTTGCCCGGGGGGTGAACCGGCTGAACAGCCCCTGGCCGGGTCGGTTGGAGGGTGGGGGCTCGTCGGCCGCACGGGCCGAGGTCACGTCGCGCACGGCCCGCTCGAGCGCGGCCTGGCAGATCGCGGAGACCGGGACCTGCGCGTCGCGCACCGCCGCCGCCAACGCCTCGGGCAGGTACACATTGATCTTCGGCATGGGGTTATCTTGGGGTTATACGGTCGCGGAGTCAAGCCGGATGGCCCCCGGGCGCTCCGCGGAACGGCGGAACCGAGATCGTTCAGGCACCTGACCTCGAAATCCGGGGTTCCCTGCCTGAACGATGCGCGCGTCACTACTAGCAGTCGCAGAAGACGAGCTCGTATACGACGAGCGCGAGGCCCGCGAGCGCGATTGCGCCGCCGACGAACCGCCACGCCCTTCGGGTGAGCCCCCAGGAGCCGCCGTCGCGCAGGTCGGGGTCGATCCCGACGCGGGCGACGAGCGCGCCGGCGGCGCACAACACGAACCCGAGCGCGACGAGCACGACCACGACGCGAGTATCCACGACCGCCGGGTGCGCAAACCGAACCTGACTACCATGTCAGGTTCGTGAGCGACGCCCGGTTCCAACTGTCCGAGGAGTACGAGGAGTTCCGGGGCGCGCTCCGACGCTTCGCCGACAAGGAAATCGCGCCGCTCGCCGCGGCCGTCGACGAGCGCGAGGAGTACCCGGCCGCAAGCTTCGAAGCCGTGCGCGAATCGGGGTTCCTGGCGGCGCTGTATCCGCCCGAGCACGGGGGCGAGGACGGTAGCGCCCTCGTCTACGCCCTCGTCGTCGAGGAGCTTGCCCGGGTCTGCGCCTCGACGTCGCTCACCGTGCTCATCTCCCGCCTCGGCGTCACCGCGCTCATGGCGCACGGCACCGCCGACGCACAATCCCGGTACCTACCGCCGATCGTCTCGGGGGATTGGCAGGCGAGCTACTGCCTGTCCGAACCCGACGCCGGCAGCGATGTCGCCGCGATGACGACCCGAGCCACCCGCGACGGCGACGACTACGTGCTGCACGGGCGCAAAGCCTGGGTCACCAACGCCGGCATCTCGGACCTGTACACCGTGTTCGCCAAGACGGATCCCGAGGCCGGCCACCGAGGGATCAGTGCGTTCGTGGTCGAGAAGACCTGGCCGGGCTTCGGCGTCGCCAAGTACGAACGCAAGATGGGGATGCGGGGGTCGCCGACGGGCGAGATCGTGCTCGACGACGTGCCCGTGCCCGCGACCAACCTCATCGGCGAGGAGGGGCGCGGGTTCCACTACGCGCTGGCTGCCCTCGATCGGTCGCGTCCGATCGTCGGCGCGCAGGCGGTCGGCATCGCCCAGGGCGCGCTCGACACCGCCGCCCGCTATGTGACCGAGCGGCGCCAGTTCGCGAGCCGGGTGGCCGACTTCCAGGGGATCCAGTTCATGCTGGCCGACATGGCCACGCAGATCGAAGCGGCACGACTCCTCGTGTACGCGGCGTGTGCCCGGCTCGATGCCGGCGACGACGGGCCCGCGGCGTCGCGGGCATCGGCGATGGCGAAGCTGTTCGCGTCGGATACCGCCATGAAGGTCACCACGGACGCGGTGCAGCTGCTCGGCGGCGCCGGCTACACCCGCGAGTTCCCGGTCGAGCGGATGATGCGGGACGCAAAGGTGACGCAGATCTACGAAGGCACGAACCAGATCCAGCGAATCGTGATCGCTCGTCGCCTGCTCGAGGAGTACGCGACGTTCGACTGATCTCTGGGCCCGAGCGGCCCGAGCGGCCCGGCGCCGAAGGCGCGGTGAGCGGGAGGTCTCGCTCCTACACTGGATCGGCCATGCCCGACCGCCCGCGCGTGCGGTTCTCGCCCGCTCCGACCGGTTCCCTCCATGTCGGGGGCGCGCGGACGGCGCTGTTCAACTGGCTCTACGCCCGTCACCACGGCGGGATCTTCGTGTTGCGGGTCGAGGACACCGACGTCTCGCGGTCCCGACCCGAGTGGGTCGACGGCATCCAGGACACGCTGCGCTGGCTCGGCCTCGACTGGGACGAGGGCCCGGTATTGCAGAGCGAGCGGTTCGACCTCTACCGCGAAGCGGCCCACCGATTGCTGGTCGCGGGGCGCGTGTACGAGTGCTACTGCACCAGCGACGAGGTCAAGGCGCGTGGCGAAGCCGCGCGCACGCAGGGACGCCCGCCGGGGTACGACGGCCACTGCCGCGATCTCACCGCCGACGAGCGCACCGCGCTCCGCGCCGAAGGCCGTGCGCCCTCCATCCGCTTCCGGACGCCGGACACCGGAGCGAGCCGCTTCGTCGACGTCATCAGGGGGGAGGTGTCGGTCGAGTGGGCCAACATCCCCGACTTCGTCGTCATCCGCTCCGACGGTGCCCCCCTGTTCTTTCTGGCCAACGCGGTCGACGACCTCGACATGGACATCACGCACGTCATCCGGGGCGAGGACCTCATCGACACCACCCACAGAGTCCTGGCGCTCCGGGAAGCGCTGGGCGTTCCCGAGCAACCGTTCTACGCCCACCTTCCGTTGATCCTCGCCGCCGACCGAGCCAAGTTGTCGAAGCGCCACGGCGCGGTCGCGCTGGAGGAGTTCCGCGACGACGGGTACCTCCCCGAGGCGGTGCTGAACTACCTGGCCCTGCTCGGGTGGGGACCCGAGGACGGCCGTGAAGTGCTCGACCACGACGAGCTGGTCACGTTGTTCGAGCTCGAGCGGGTGACGCACTCTGCCGCGGTGTTCGACCACAAGAAGCTCGACTGGTTGAACGGCGAATGGATGCGACGACTCCCGCTCGAGGAGCTCGAGGCCCGCATCGTGCCGATCGCGAAGGAGCAGTTCGGCGATCGCCTGGAGCCGGAGGTGCTGCACGAGGCGGTCCGCATCGGCCAGGAGCGCGCAGTAACTCTGCGGAGCCTGCTCGACCAGATGGACTTCCTGTTCGTCGACGAGGGCGACTTCGAGATCGCACCGGAGTCCTGGGAGAAGGTGCTGGCGACTGAGCGCGTCGAGGAGGTCTTCGACGTGGTGATCGCTCACGTCGAGACGTGTGAGCAGTGGACTCACGACAGCATCGACAT
>JAPSGP010000237.1 GCA_031177445.1 Acidimicrobiia bacterium | reverse complement strand
GCCAGATCGTCGGCGGGCCGAACGCCGCGCTCGACCCGAACCACAGCTTCACGATCTCGGGCATCGCCACCAGGAGGCCGAGCGAGACCACGAGTTTGGCGATCGCGGGGGCCGTGCGGAGATACCGGAACAGGAACCGATCGAGAATGAAGCCAATCAGCGGCGCAATGACGAGGACCGCCAGGACGAACGCGGGGATGATCGGCCACTCGTGGCGTACACGCGTGTCGTAGTAGACGGCGGCCGACGCGAACGCCTGCGCAGCGAACGCCAGGTTGAAGACGCCCGACGTCTTGTACGTGAGGACGAGCCCGACCGCGACGAGGCCGAAGACGCAGCCGAACGGGATGCCACGGATGACGTAACCGATGAGCTCGGTCACGCCATCAGACTCCCGTTCGGCCTACGTGTTCCCGCGAAGGCCAATCGCTAGCCCTCCACCTGGGGATTGGCCGGGATCTTCTGAAGATCGTCGGCGAAGCAAATGAACGGCTTGTTCGGCTTGCCGAAGGCGGGCTTGAACTTGCCGTCGACGATCTTCGACACCACCATGCAGTCGACGTCTTCCTCATGGCCCGTGGTCCAGTCGATTCCGGCAAGGAGGCCCTTCGCGTCGTAGTCGGTAATGGCGTTGACGGCGTCGACGACCTTCTGGCGAGTGAAGTCGGGCCCCGCGGCTTCGAGGCCGGTGACGAACAGGTCGGCGTTGATCCACCCCGACAGGGAGTTCTCGTTCTTCTTTCCGCCGCTTCGCTTGATCCACTTCTCGTACAGCTTCAGACCCCGGGGCTTGGGTCTGACCTCGAAGGGCGTGAAGAAGGTCAGGACATAGTCGTCCTGGAAGAACCGGGCATTCTCCTCGATGAACTCGTGGTTGTAGGCGTTCGGCAGGTACTGCACGGCGTCGAGACCCTGTTTCTGCATCTCGCGGGAGAGGTTCAGCACGCCGTTGGCGTCCATACACGTCGACACGACGTCGACGTTCTCTTCGATCATCCGCGAGACCTGAGCGCTGAAGTCGGGGTTACCGAACTGCAGGCTCTTGTCCAGGAAGACGAGCTCGGCGGTCGGGAAGTTCTCGAACCCGTTCTCGAGCCCCACGGCACATGCCTCGGACTGCGGCACGTTGTACGCGAGCACCGCGAGTCGCTTGAGACCCAGCTTCTTGGCGAGCCACTGAGGAGGACCAGGCTCTCCGCACGTGAAGCACAAGAAGGACCCCTTCTCGCCGAAGAGGTTGGGCGGGCCCGGCGTGTTGTTCTCCGATCCCCACTCCTCGTTGATGTTCCAGCCGAAGGTCGGAATGCCGGCCTCGGCGAGCAGGTCGGCGCCGGCGAACAGCAGCACCGCGACCGGCAGCACCGCGAACACGTTGTCCTGGGAGATGAGCGCTTGGACCTCGGAGCGGTTGTTGCCGACGGCGTCGTCGCGCTTCGAGTCGAGCACGAGCTCGCGCCCGTACACGCCACCCTTGGAGTTGATGTAGTCGAAGTACGCCTCGACGCCGTCGAAGGCGGATTCATAGGTCCCACCGGTCGGATCGTTCGACTCGGTGACGACGCCCCCGACCCGGATCTCGGTGTCGGTTACGCCTGGCTGATCGACGGGCGGGAAGTCCTCCTGCGCGCCGGCGCCGGACGCGCCGGCGGCGCCGACGAGCGCCACCGTCACGAGCACCGCCACCCAACGCCCTGCCCGACGACGCCCTGTACGACGCCCCATGGGACGACTTCCTCGAGAACGTGGCATCCCCAACCCCCCACTACTACAAGCCAAACCGGCTGTTTCCTAACTCTAACGTCAGGTTACGTGGAGGACCACTGCTCGTCCCGTCACCGTGCACCCGAGTCGACCGCGCGGTCAAGAGAGTCTGGCCGAGAGCAGCGGGCACGTGGAGCGCGCGCGACGATGAGACGTGCCGCGGACCTTGCTGACCTTCCACGCCCATCCCGACGACGAGGCGATCGCCACATCCGGCGTGATGGCCCAGGCCGCTGTGCGCGGGGATCGTGTCGTGCTGGTCGTGGCCACCAAGGGCGAGCACGCCGGCTTCGGCCACGCGCTCCTCGCGGAGGGCGAGTCGATGTCGGATCGGCGGGTGGCCGAGACGCTCGCGGCGGCCGAGATCATCGGATGTCATCGGGTCGAGTTCCTCGGCTACGTCGACTCGGGCATGGCGGGAACGCCCGAGAACGAAGCACCCGGCTCGTTCTGGACCGCCGACGTCGAGGAAGCGGCACGGCGGCTGGCCGACATCCTGGTCGAGGAGCACGTCGACGCCGTCACCGCGTACGACCCCCACGGGACCTACGGCCATCCTGATCACATCCAGGTGCACCGCGTCGGGATCCGAGCAGCCGAGCTCGCTCGGACGCCGAGGGTTTTCGAGGCGACGATCAACCGCGACCACGTTCTCCGCCTCCTGAAGGCCCGGGGCGACACTTCACTTCCGGGTGACATCGAGGTGCCCGACCTCCCCGATCCCGAGTCGTTCGACCTCGGGCTGCCCGAGTCCCAGATCACGACCGTGGTCAACGTGCGCGAGTTCATCGACGTCAAGCGGGCCGCGATGGCTGCGCACGCCAGTCAGATCGACGAGGCGTCCTGGTTCCTGCAACTCCCATCCGAAGCCTTCGCCGAGGCGTTCGGCTACGAGTGGTTCGTCCGTCGCGGCGCGCCCCCGGGAACGAAGGAGTCATCGCTGTTCGACGACGACGCGTAACCGTTACTGCTCTTGCGCCGCCTTCTGGAGCTCGGCGAGCGCGTCCGGCACCTTGCTGGCGATCCGCTCGATGTCGGGGACCAGCTCGCGGCAGCCGATCAGGCCGAAACCCACTGAATCGAGGTAACTGAGGACCGTGATGTTGAGGCCGGCGCCGGCGAGCAGCGGCCCGAGCGGGAACAGGCTCACGAGCCGGGCACCCGCGCAGTAGAGCGGGAACGACGGCCCGGGAACGTTCGACACCACGAGGTTGATGATCGGTGGATGCCGGCCCTCGAGCAGACGCTCGTAGATCCTGATGCCACGAGAGAACAATGCCGGTGCCGCGACCTCGGCCCATTCGGTGAGCGTCTGGCCTCCGATGTCGTCGTGGACCTGCTTGGCCCCGCTCATCACCTCGCGCACGGCGAAGAGGCGCTCGACCGGGTCGTCGAGCTGGGTCGCGAGGGTGGCGAACATCGCCGAGACCCGATTGCCGACGCCGCCGCGCTGATCCTCGGTCCGCACCGACGCCGGGATCGCAGCCAGCAACGGCTTCTCGGGTACCTCGCCCGTCTCTTCGAGGTAGCGGCGCAGCGCGCCCGCGCAGATCGCCAGGACGACGTCGTTCACGGTCACCCCGAAAGCCTGCTTCACCTCCTTGATGTCGCTGAGCGGGACCGTCGTCAACGCGACCATGCGGTGCGGGGTGAGCACGCCGTTCAGCGGGCTGCGAGGCGCGGTGAGCGGCACTCCGGCGGTCACGTTCTGGGTACGGACCCGCTGCACCACCCGGAACGCGGAACGGACGAGCTTGCGCGTGGCGCGGAGCATCAGCAGCGGCTGGCGCGCCATCGACGTCACCGAGCCGAGGAGCAATCCGATGTCCGACGGCACACGGTCGCGGGGCGACTCGAGCTCCGGTGGCTCCTGCGGCGGGGGCGTGGGCTCGAGGTCGAAGAGCTGCGACATGAGCTCCACGCCGAGCGCGCCGTCGATCGCGGCGTGGTGCATCTTGGCGATGAGCCCGACGTGACCGTGCTCGACGCCCTCGACCACCCACATCTGCCAGAGCGGCCGGGTGCGGTCGAGCTGGCGCCCGGCGATGTCGGCCGTGAGGTCGGCGAGCTCCTCCAGCCCGCCGGGTGCAGGGACCGCCACCCGGCGCACGTGGTGCTCGAGGTCGAAGTCGGGATCCTCGATCCACACCGGGTGGTAGAGCCCGAACGGCACCTCCACCACCCGCCGCCGGAAGGGCTCGAGCCGGGGGAGGCGCTCGGCGATGAGCGCGCGCACGGTGTCGACCGTGAACCCGCCGGGCACCTCTGACGGGTCGAGGACCATCGTCGCCATGACGTGCATGTGCGACGCCGGGGTCTCGAGGGCGAGGAACGCCGCGTCGAGCCCGGTCAAACGCTCCATCGCTACGGTCTCGCTTCGGCGATCACAGTCGGCAGCGTAAGGGTCGCATCGGCCCTGCTCAAGGGGCGATTGCCGCGAATCCTGAGGCAGAATGACCGGATGGGATGGGCGTTCCTGGCGGTGAGCCTCTGGGGTGCGTGGTTCACCGTCAACGCGTTCTTCCCGACCCGGCGCTGGCAGCTCATCACGCTCAGCTTCTTCGCCGGCTGGCTCACCAACGAGCTCGCGTGGTTCCACCTCGCGTGGCAGCTGGTCGCCACCGTTGTGTTCGTGTGGCTCGGCGCGCTCGACTCGTGGCCCGGCATCGCCGGCCTCGTGGTGACGTTGGCGTCGTGGGTGGGCCTCGTGCTCGCCCAGCTGGCGTCGCTGAAGTCGGCGCACGTGCTCGAGTCGGCACTGCGCGAGACGCTCGGCGACGACTACCGCGACGACATCGGCCCCGGGCTCGCCGAACGCCTGGCGACGCGCACATCCCGGCGGGAGCTGCTGTTGCCGTTCTCCTTCCGCGATTCCCGGGTCCAGCGCCTGAAGGACATCCAGTATGCGCCGGGCGCGGGACGCCGGCATCGCCTGGACGTCTGGCGGCACCGCGCCGGCGCCGACCGCGCGCCCGTCCTGTTCCAGATCCACGGCGGCGCGTGGGTCATCGGCGACAAGGGCCAGCAAGCCCTCCCGCTCATGACGCATCTGGCCGCGAACGGCTGGGTCTGCGTCGCCGCCAACTACCGGCTCAGCCCGCGCGCCAAGTTCCCCGAGCACCTGATCGACTGCAAGCTGGCGTTGAAGTGGATCCGGGAACACATTGCCGAGTACGGCGGCGACCCCGACTTCGTGGTCGTCACCGGCGGGTCCGCGGGCGGTCACCTCGCCGCGCTGGTCGGCCTCACCGCCAACGATCCCGCGTTCCAGCCTGGTTTCCACGACACCGACACCTCGGTCACGGTCGCGGTGCCGATCTACGGGGTCTACGACATGACCGGGACTTTCAGCTATCCGGGCGCCAACGTACGCGGGGCGCAATGGATGGAGCGACGCGTGATGGGTGCCACGCACGAAGAAGATCCGGACCTGTACCGGCGGGCGTCGCCGCTGTACCAGGTGCACGCGGACGCGCCACCGTTCTTCGCCATCCACGGTGCCAACGACAACCTGGTGCCGGTCACGCAGGCCCGGCGGTTCGTGGGCGCGCTCCGGGCGGTCTCGCGTCAGCCCGTGGTCTACGCCGAGATCCCGGGAGCGAC
>JAPSGP010000527.1 GCA_031177445.1 Acidimicrobiia bacterium | reverse complement strand
GCGCCGTGACCGGGCTCAGCTCGTCGGGACGGTCGCGGGCGCGGGCTCGTCGGGTTGGCCTTCGAGCTCGACCCGAGGCAGCGCCCGGTCGAGCCAGCGGGGCAGCCACCAGTTCGCGCGCCCGAGGATCTCCATGAGCGACGGAACGAGGAGGAGCCGCACGAGGGTCGCGTCGACGAACACCGCGGTGGCGAGGCCGATCCCGAACATCTTGACGACCGGGTTCGGGTTGGGCACGAAGCTCAGGAACACGCTGATCATGATCAGCGCGGCCGAGCCGATGACGCGGGCCGTCGACGCCAGCCCCTCCGTGACGCTCGCCGAGTTGTCGTGGGTCGCGACCCAGTGCTCCCGGATCCGGCTGAGCAGGAACACCTGGTAGTCCATCGACAACCCGAAGAGCGCGGCGAACATCATCATCGGCACGAACGGGCTGATCGGGATCGTCTGATCGAGCCCGATGACGCCCTTCCCCCAGCCGTACTGGAACACGGCGACGACCACGCCGTACGAGGCGCCGACCGACAGCAGGTTCATGAGTGCGGCGGTCAGCGCGATCACCACGGAACGGAACGCCACTGTGAGCAGGACGAAGGCGATGAGCACCACCGCGGCGATGAAGAACGGGAGGCGCGCACTCATGCGATCGCTGACGTCGATGTACTCGGCGGTTAGACCGCCGACGTAGGCCTTCGCACCGGAAGAGCCCAGCGCCTCGGGGATCGTGGTGTCGCGCAAGGTGGACACGAGGTTGGCGGTCGCCTCGGCGTCGGGAGCCGAATCCGGGATCACCGTGATGATCGCGGCTGCCTTCGACGAGCTCACCTGTGCAGGGAGCACGTGATCGACGTCGGGCGCGCTCGCGATCGCCTGGCCGAGTGGTTGGAGGACACTGTCGTCGCCGGCACTCGGGAGCGCGACGCTGACCAGGAGCGGACCGTTGTACCCGGGCCCGAAGCCCTCGGACATGAGGTCGAAGGCCTGGCGCTGCGTCTCCGAGGTCGGATCGTCGCCGTCGTCAGTGACCCCGAGGCGCATGCTCGGCACCGGCGCCAGCAGTACGAGCAGCACGGCGAGCGCGAGTGCGCCGAACAGCCAGGGCCGGCCAGTGACGGTATCGGCCCACCGTACCCAGAACCCGGGCCCCTCCTTGGCGTGGCGAGGTCGGATGTGGGGGATGCTCCACTGATCGATCCTCTTCCCGGCGAGCGCGATGAGCGCGGGCAGCAGCGTCAGCGCGGCCGCCACGGTGATCGCGACGACCATCGCCGTCGTGAAGGCGAGCATCGTGATGTAGGGCACGTCGGCGATCCGGAGCCCGAGGAGCGCGACGATCACGGTCGTGCCCGCGAACAGCACCGCCTGGCCCGCGGTCGCGAGCGCCCGGCCGAGCGACGCTTCGACGGATCGTCCCTCGGCGAGGTTCTGGCGATGGCGGGTGACGATGAACAGCGCGTAGTCGATCCCGACCCCTAGGCCGATCATGGCGCCGACCGTCGGCGAGAGGGTGCCGACATCGGTGATCGCCGCCAGCAGCACGATTCCCGAGAGGCCGCAGCCGAGGGCGACGAGCGCAGTTCCGATCGGCAGCCCCATGGCAATCACGGAGCCGAACGCCACCAGCAGGATGACGACCGCGACCGCGAGGCCGATGAGGTCGCTGGGCCCCACCTCGGCCCGGTTCACGTAGTCGACGACCGGGCCCCCGTACTGAACGTTGAGCCCTGCCGTGGTCGCCGGGCCCGTCGCCACCTCGAGCTTGTCGAGGACGTCGCCGGGCAGATCGGTCGACGCCTCGTCGTACTGCACCTGCGCGAACGCGATGGTGCCGTCCTTCGACGTGAACTCGGCCGCGAACGGCCCGTTGGGGCCGGTCACGCTCTCGACGTGGGGGAGCCTCGAGACCGCGCTCAGGCTCTGGTCGATCGCTTGGGACGCCGAGCTGCTCGTGACGGTGGAGTCGTTCGGCGCCTGGAAGACGATCGTGGCAGTGCCGCCCGCCTTCGACGGGAAGTCCTCCACGAGCAGGTCGTGGGCCTCCTGGGACTGCGCGCCCGGGACGACGATCGTGTCGCTCGTCTTCCCGCCGACCGTGACGGCCAGGGCGCCGATGACGACCACGGCCGCGACCCAACCGCAGAGGAACCGTCCCTTCCTCC
>JAPSGP010000526.1 GCA_031177445.1 Acidimicrobiia bacterium | reverse complement strand
GGTCGCGGCCGGCAGCCCGTGGAGTACGTCAAGCGGTGAAGCGACGGCGAGGTCGAGGGAACTGTGGTGCTGCGCATCACACGGCGTAGTGCGCTTCCGTCGAAGTGAGCCGAGCTCACTGTCGGTGCGTTCGTTGGTCGTTCAACCCCATGAGATGTGGCTCAAAGCCCGATGAAGGAGCTCTCAGGCCGGCCTTTCCTCAGTGCGAGGGCATGGGGCGCACGAGCCACGGACACTCTGGCACGATGAGCGCCATGAACGAGCCTGCCAGCGCCGCTCCGGTCACCGGGTTCTCCCACGTGCAGCTGCTCGTGCGCGACGTCCCGACGAGCGAGCGCTGGTACACAACTGTGCTCGGCCTCGAGCGGATGGTCGCGAGCGACGACGGCTCGTACGTCGCCCTGCGGCACCAGCCCAGCAAGATCGTGATCGTGCTGACGCCGTACGGCGCGGGAGATTCTGCTGACGGCGCCGGCGCGCTCGACCATCTGGCGTTCGCAGTCCCCGACGGTTCGACCCTCGAGCAGTGGGCACGGCAGCTCACGGAGTGCGGCATCGAGCACCCCGGCGTGGTGGACGAGCTCGGGAAGCCGTCGCTCGTCCTCACCGATCCCGACGGCAACCACATCGAGCTCGTCGCGCCGCCATCGCGGGGCGCTGACCCGGCTCAGCCGAGCCCCGGCGTCAGATCAGCTGGCAGCCCGAGAATCACGCCGTCAGGACCCTGCCGCGCCAACGAGCGGTAGCGGCGGGCTGCGAACCACCACCGACCGTCGACCCTCCGGTAGCGATCTTCGTAGACACCGTGCGCGTTCGGCCACGTGTCGGTGTGGCGGTCGTGCCGGACCTCGCACATGAACATGCGGCCCCGCGCCTCGTCGGGGCTCGGGCCCAGGTCGACGACCGCGTTCAGGATCACGAACGTGAAGTGGTCGTAGCGCTCGATGGCGTCGGCGACGAAGCTCGCCAGCTCGTCGGGCCCGACGATCGTTCGCGGCGGTGCCGTCACGACGTCGATGTCGACGGTCGTGTCCGGGCGGAACACGTCGTGCAGCTCGGGCCACGCCCGCCGCGTGATGATGTCGGCGTATCTCGACTGCAATCGCCAGAGGGCGACGACGTCGTCCGTTTCGCGGTTCAGGGAGCGAAGACTAATGGCGGTCGATGTCGTTCAGGTCCCAGGTGACGGACAACGACACCTCAGGCCCTAACGATGACGACGGACCGGCGCGACGTCACACCTGCTTGCCGCCCGGCTCCCACAGGCTCGTGACGCAGGTCGGACTCGCTGGTGATGCACTCCCGAAACGCCTGCATGCACCACGTTCCCAAGCGCGCGAGCTCTGGAGCTACCTCCGGACCGACTCGAAGAGATTCTGCCGGTACTCCTGGACCCGCGGGTCGTCGGCGAACGCGATCATGAGCTCGCGGATCTCGTCGGCGACGAGGTCCAGCACCGCCGACGGAGCCGTAGGGAACGTACAGCTCTCCACCAGGCGGAGATCGCCCCCGCGCTCGAGCATCCACGAGCCCCACGTGTCGAACGCGATCGGCGAACCCGGGAAGCGGCGCGCGACCCGTCCGAGCGTTCGCCGCACGTCGGCCTCGGGCAGATAGATCAGCACTGCCGCGGCGGCGAAGAACCACGGTCCGGGACTCGATGCGACCACGTCGAGCCACTCCCCGTCGAGCACCGACCCGGCGAGGAGCCGGCGACGATCCGTCTCGACGAAGAACCGTCGCCGCAGCTCCATCGCATCGGGGAGATCGAGGTCGATCCAGTGGACGCGGCCGTTGTCGAGGCGCTCGAAGCGCGTGTTCAGACCGGCGCCGATCTCGACGACCGTTCCCGCCGGGTGCTCACGCAGCCATCGGCTGATCCAGTGGTCGTAGATGCGGGTCCGCAAGACGCAGCCGAACAGGCTCGGCGTCCCGTCGAACCTGGCGAAGTCGTAGTCGATGGCTTCCACCATCTCGGCCGCCTTGGGATCGTCGATCAGCGCGCTCCCCTGCCTCGTGAGATCGGCACGGCCGTACAGCGGGATGAGCAGCGTCTCCTGCACCGCGCCGAGGTCGACGGTCATCGGCCCGCCAGCTTGGGATGCAGGTCGAGCACGAGCTCCCTCAGCGCGACGCCGGTCCGCGGGCCGCCACCGAGGAG
>JAPSGP010000525.1 GCA_031177445.1 Acidimicrobiia bacterium | reverse complement strand
GCCGGCCACGGGTGGGCACCAGGACGGCGGCGGCGGCGTTGAGCCGGCCACGGGTGGGCACCGGGAGGGCCTGGCCCGGCTTGCCCTCGAAGTCGGCCTCCTCCATGAACTCCACCAGGTCGCCGTCGAGTGCGGTGTCGACCGCGCTGGCGCCGGGGCCGAACGTGCGGCCGGCGCCGATCGGGACTGCGAGGAGATCGGCGTCGAGCTCTTCGACGGGGTCGGGTGAGAAGAGGAACGACAGGGGCACGGGTCCTCCGGGATGCTCAGTGGTCGTGGGTACGGACCGGACGGAAGGCGCCCTCCTGCCAGCGCGCCAAGGTGTAGACGAGGTCGGCGAGCCGGTTGAGGTAGGGCACGACTTGGCTGTCGGGCAGCCAGGCGTCGCGCGCTGCCGCGACCGCGGCGCGCTCCGCGCGCCGGATCACGGCACGGGCGACGTCGAGCGCGGCCGCGACCATGTTCTCTCCCGGCAGCACGAACTCCTGGGGCGGGTCGAAGCGGATGGTGACGTCGTCGATCACCGGCTCGAGCGCTTCGACCATCTCCGGTGTCACCCGCGAGACACCCGGGTCGAGGCGGTCACGCTTCTGCGGGTCGGTGGCGAGCTCGGCGCCGACCACGAACAGCTCTCGCTGGAGCCGGATCACGAGCTGGTCGAGCTCCGAACCGCGATCGACCGATGCACGGACGACGCCCAGAGCCGACACGGCTTCGTCGACGGCCCCGTAGGCCTCGGGCCCCGCGGTGTCCTTCGGGACCCGTCCGCCGAACAGCAGACCGGTCGTTCCGTCATCGCCCGTGCGCGTGTACACGCGTCGCGGCGACTCCGTCATACGCGTCGAAGCTTAGGAGGTCACCCCAGCTACCACCCCCTCTGAGCAGTGCGAGCCGCGCGTTCCGGTCAACTACGGGTGATCAAACCGGGGCCCCGCCCGAAGCTCTGCTTCCGGTGGGGTTAGCTACCCTTGCCCCGATGTCCGTGGCACCCGAGCGGCCGGTCCCGGCTCCGGACGCGGGCGTGCCGGGCACTCCCACGGCTCCGTCACTGGCGTGGAGCCTGCTCGTCACCGCCCGTCCGAAGCAATGGATCAAGAACCTGCTCGTGTTCGCGGCGCCGGGTGCCGCCGGCGTGCTCACCGAGGCAGGCAACCTCGGCCGGACGATGGTGGCGTTCGTGGCGTTCTGCCTGGCCGCGAGCGGCACGTACTTCCTGAACGACGCGCTCGACGCCGAGGCCGATCGCCGTCACCCGGCCAAGCGGAACCGGCCGGTGGCCGCGGGCGCGGTGAGCGTGCGGCTGGCCAAGGTCTTCGCCGTCGTGCTGGTCGTCGTCGCGATCGGCATGTCCGCCCCCCTCAACGGCGGGCGGCTGGCGTTGGTGGTGGCCGGCTACGTCGCCATCACCATCTCCTACAGCGTGTGGCTCAAGCACGAGGCGGTGCTCGACCTCGGCGCGGTGGCGGCCGGGTTCGTACTGCGGGCGATCGCCGGCGCGGCCGCGACGGGCGTGCCGGTCTCCAACTGGTTCCTGATCGTGGCCGGTGCCGGCTCCCTGTTCATGGTGACCGGCAAGCGCCACGCCGAGCAGGTGGAGCTCGGGGATGAGTCGCATCATCATCGAGCGACGCTCGCCGAGTACTCGACCGGCTTCCTCGTCTACGTGCGCGCGGTCACGTCAGGCGTTGCGATCATGGCGTACTGCCTGTGGGCGTTCGAGAAGGCGGCACAGGTCGGCGACGAGTTCTGGTTCCGCTTGTCGATCGTGCCGTTCGTGCTCGCGATCCTGCGCTACGCGCTGGTCGTGGAGCAGGGCGGTGGGAGCGCGCCGGAGGAAGTCGTGCTCGGCGACCGCGTCCTGCAGGTGCTCGGTGTGCTGTGGCTAGCGTGCTTCGCCGTGGGTGTGCATGCCTGAGTTCACGACCGATGCACCACGGAAGCTGCTGACCGGGTGGGGGCGGACGGCCCCCACAGCGGCGTCCGTCGTCACGCCCGATGACCCGCACGACGTCGACGACGCACTCGCGATGGCCGGGCGGCGCGGCGCGATTGCCCGCGGGCTCGGTCGCAGTTATGGCGACGCCGCCCAGAACGCGGGCGGCTCGGTCGTGGATGCGACGCACCTCGCTCGTGTGGTCGACGCCGACTACGAGCGCGGGATCC
>JAPSGP010000524.1 GCA_031177445.1 Acidimicrobiia bacterium | reverse complement strand
CCGCCACCACGCGACCGTCGTGGGGCGCACGAGGCACCTGGCCGACCGGTCCCGGCTCGGCGAGGACCTCGCTGCGCTTCCCGACGATGTCGAAGTGCTCCTGACCGAGCTCAAGGCGGCGGCGGTCGACGTCGTCACCGCGGTGGCGGCCGAACGAGGGTTGGAGGTCGTGTACTGCGACAACCGGCCGGAGCCGGTGAACCAGCTCGATGCCGACGCCATCTCGTCGGCGTTCGAGCGCATCGGAGCGCTCGCCGTCGAGCGCTTCGAGTCCCCTGGTCTATGACTCAGCAGCAACGCCACATCGTCATCTCGGGTGAGGAGCACCAGCTCCCGTACTCGAAGGGCCTCATGGCGGCCGCCATCATGGCGACCGGCTTGGCGCCGGCGCGCGCGTACCGCGTGGCCGAGCGCCTGGAGGACGAGCTCCATGCCCGCGGGGTCGTCCTGGTGACCCACGAGGAGCTCTACGAGCAGGCTCGGGCCGTGCTCGTCGAAGAGGTGGGGGAGCGCTACGGCAACACGTTCGCGAAGTGGCAGCTGGCGCGCCGCCTCCAGCAACCGCTCGTCATCCTGATCGGTGGGGCCACGGGCGTAGGCAAGTCGACCATCGCCATGCAGCTGGCCGGCCGCCTCGGCATCACCCGCATCATCCCGACCGACGCCATCCGCGAGGTCATGCGGGCCATGCTCACCCCCGAGCTCATGCCGAGCCTGCACACCTCGTCCTTCGACGTGGAGCGCCAGCTGGCGGGGCGACCGTCCTCGACCACGGTGCCGCGGAATACCGACCCGGTCATCCTCGGTTACAGGGAACAGTCGGCTGCGCTCGCGGTTGGCATCCGTGCGCTGGTACGGCGTGCCATCATGGAGCGCACCGATCTCATCCTCGAGGGTGCCCACATCGCCCCGGGGTTCTTCGATCGTGGTGAGTTCGACGGCGCGGTGGTGGTCCCCTTCGTCGTGACCGTCGACGACGAGGAGCTGCACCGCTCGCACTTCATCCTTCGGGCCCATGAGTCACGAGGGCGACCTGCCGATCGCTATCTCGAGCACTTCGAGAACATCCGAAAGATCCAGACCTACGTGAAGTCACTCGCCGAGCAGCACGACACCCCGATCGTCCCGTCGTACAACCTCGACGCCACGCTCTCGGAGGTCATCGAGCTGGTGGTGAGCGAGGCGGTTCGAGGCGTGCCCGCCCGCGAGCTGGTCCAGCAGGGTCGATGAGTGTCACGCACCATCACGTCGTCGCCGATCCCGGCGGCGGCCACAGCTAGAGGGAGCTTCCCCCATGAGTGAGACAGAGCTCGACCGCACGGTCCTCGACAGCAAGGACCGCGAGCAGCTCCATGCGATCGCCGGAGCGATGGGTGTCCGCGCCGCGACGCGCATGAAGAAGGCCGACCTGATCGACGCCATCCTCGGCGCCGCGAACGGCGGCGCGCCCGCCGACGGCGACGGTGAAGCCGAGCGGCCCAAGCGGATCCGCTCGCGCCGCGCGTCGGAAGCCGACGACCCGATCTCCGAGCTCGCCGCCGAGGAGGACGCGATCGCGGCCGCAGGCGCAGGAGAGGAGGACACCGACCTCGCGCCCCGCCGGCGATCGGGCGCGGGCGCCAACGGCGACGCCGCCGAGTCCGGCGGCGACGATCGGGGGGATCGCGGCACCGCAACCGCCACTGCGACCCGACCCGCCATCGAGCCCGAAGACGAGCGCCAGTCCTACGGCGAGGGCAACCGCCGGCGCCGCCGCCGGCGCGGCCGCGACCGCCAGCCGGACGGCGAGCCGCGCGAGCGCGAGTACCAGGGCGAGCCGATCGAGGTGAACGGGCTGCTCGACCTGCGCGACGAGGGCTATGGGTTCCTGCGGGCAACCGGGTACCTACCGGGCCCGAAGGACGTATACGTGTCGGCGTCGCAGGTGCGACGCTTCGCCCTGCGGAAGGGCGACTTCGTGAAGGGGTTCACCCGTCCGCCGGCGAGCAACGAGAAGTACCCGGCACTCCTACGGGTCGACGAGATCTGCGGGATGTCGCCCGACGAGGCACGGGGGCGGGTGCGGTTCGAGGATCTCACCCCGTTGTTCCCCGACTCGAAGCTGCGGCTGGAGCTCGAAGAGGACCCGACGAACTTCACCGGGCGGATCGTCGACTTGGATGAGG
>JAPSGP010000236.1 GCA_031177445.1 Acidimicrobiia bacterium | reverse complement strand
ACGCCAAGGAGCTGTGGCGCGAAGCCAAGGCACGGCTCGCGACGTCGACGACCGAAGGAGCGTGATGAGCGACACACAGATCTCGCTCGACGGATGGGACATCGGCAAGTTCGACGACACGGAGTGGGTGCCGTGGGGGAGCCGGGGCGATGCCCGGGCCAAGGTCCTCGGGAGCGCCGACGGCTACATGGTCGTGCTCGTCGAGGCGCAGCCCGGGTACCGCGGCGATCCCCACGTGCACGAGCACGCCGAGTTCTCATATGTCATCGAGGGCACGATCCGCAACCAGGGTGTGATGTTCGGCAAGGGCGACGGGTATGCCGCCGCCGCCGGATCGACGCACACCGCCTTCGAGACCGAGACCGGCGCGACCTACGTCGTGATCTTCAGAATCTGAGTACCGAGGGGTCATCGGACGCGACCATCGTGAACCTGCGGCTGGCGATCCGCCATCCGTCAGCGGTGCGGCGCAGCTCGTCGTCGTAGAGGCCATATGCCTGGAACGGGAGGGTCGAGTCGCGGGCGACGGCCACGACCATCTGCACGTACGAGCGGGAGCTGCCGGCGTCACCGTCGACCGCGACGACCGGATTCGTGATCCGGTGCAGCGTCTGTCCCATCGGTGCGTGCGTCCGCTCCATGAAGTCGGTGAGGGCGTCGATGCCGGTCCAGGCGCCGATCGCTCCGTAGTCGGTCCGGCAATCGGGAGTGAAGCATGTGCGGAACAGTGTCCAGTCCCGGGTGTCGATGGCGGTCGCGTAGCGGACGAGAAGATCGACGACGTCGTCGCGGTCCTGACGCGGGTCGGTGGCCATGCCCGACGTTACGGCCGCGACGGGATGGATTGCACGGCGGCGCCGGCCACCGCTTTGCGCGCAGAGTGATCACCGGGTAGACGAACGGCATGGATGTCCAAGGCAAGAAGGCGATGCTCGTCGGGGGCGCGTCGGGCATGGGGCGGACGACGGCCGAGCTGCTGCGGGCGCGCGGGGCGTCGATCGCGATCCTCGACCGACCCGGCACCGACGGCCCCGAGGTGGCGGCTGCACTCGATGGGTCTTTCCATCCCTGTGACGTCACCGACGACACCGGCGTCGCCGGTGCCATCGACGCCGCCGCTGAAGCGCTGGGCGGGTTGCACATCGCGGTGAACACCGCCGGCGGTGGCATCGCCAAGCGTACGATCACGCGTGAGGGACCGCATCCGCTCGAGGAGTTCCGGCAGGTGGTCGAGCTCAACCTCGTCGCCACCTTCAATCTGAATCGCCTGCAGGCGTGGCACATGAGCAAGAACGAGCCCGAGGACGACGAGCGCGGCGTCATCGTGAACACGGCGTCGATCGCCGCCTTCGAGGGCCAGATCGGGCAGGTTGCCTACGCCGCGGCCAAGGCCGGCATCACCGGGATGGTGTTCACGATGGCGCGCGACCTCGGCAGTGTCGGTGTGCGGGTCACGGCGATCGCGCCCAGCTTGTTCTCGACCGGTCTCACCAAGGGTGTCACCGAGGAGTTCGCGGCCCAGCTCACCAAGGACGCTGCCTTCCCGAAGCGGATGGGCCGGCCCGAAGAGTTCGCGCGAATGGTGCTGGCGATCGCCGAGAACCCGATGCTGAACGGCAGCACGATCCGACTGGACGGGGGTCAGCGGTTCGCGCCGAGGTGAAGCGTCCGAGCAGTTGACACTTCGACGGGCCTCGTCGCGGACAACTGTCAACTGCTCGGGGGACAGGCCTACTCGGCGTAGAACTGCGCGTACCAGCGGCGGTAGTCGAGGATCGGCTTCTCGCTCGGCGCGAGCGCGGGCGTCGCCACGTACCGCTTGTGCTCCCAGATCGGGATGTCCTGGCCGATCTCGCGGCTGACCGAGTCGACGAAGGCGCGGGCGATGCGCTGGGTACGCTCGTCCTGGGCGTTCCGCAGCGTGAACAGGAACGCGACGAGGGTCGTCTCCTCGTCGATCGGTGTCGAACAGCCGACGAGGCTGGCGTCGATCAGCCCCTGGTAGCGCGTGATGGCGAACCCCGGACCGCGACCGAACACGTCGATGCGCCCGTCCACCGGGCCCTTCGACGACGGGAACTGCTGCGCGGACAGCACGACGCGGTCGTAGCCGTCGAACTCGACCTTCTCGATCTGCCCGACCTGCGGATGCGAGTGGACGAACTCGAAGTGCGCATGGTCGAAGCCGTTCTCGCCGATCTCTTGCATGCAGCTCCCGATCGTGTACTCGAAGACCTCGTAGTCGCCGTATTCGGGGTCGTCGTACTCCGGGATCTCCATCGGCTCCCACAGCGGGGCCACCTCGCGCGGGTGGTACCAGGCGAGCACGATCCCGCCGCGCTCCACCGTCGGGAACGTGCGCAGTCGGGCCTTGGTGTTCGGCTTGTCGGCATAGGGGATGTCGACGTTGGCGCCGGTGGTGTCGTACGCCCAACCGTGGAACGGGCAGCGGATACGGTCGCCCTCGACTCGGCCACCGACGCCCAGGTGAGCGCCCAGATGAGCGCAGTAGGCCTCGTGGCAGACGGCCCGACCGGCGGCGTCGCGCCAGACGACGAGCTCGGTGCCGAAGTAGTGCCGGGTGAGGAGGGTGTCGGGAGCGAGGTCGTGGCTCAGCGCCACCTTGAACCACCCGAACGGCATCGGGAACGGGAAGCGCTTGGTTTGGGTCGGCAGCGATGCGGTCATCTGGATTCCCCCCGCCGTAGGTCTGATAACACGTTGCCCGACCAGGCGGGTCCACCGCCAACGATCACGGAGACGACATGACGAACAGCTTCGAGCCCGCCCTCGGCCGACCGGCGAGCGGCGTGATCGTGACGGGCGGCGCGTCGGGCATCGGCGCGGCGGTGAGCTCGGCGCTGGCTGCGGTCGGACGACCGGTGGCGGTGTGGGATCTCGACGGCGGCGCCGCGGCCGAAGTCGCCAGCGACTGCGCCACGAACCAGGGCGTCGCCGCGCACTCCGCCGGCATCGACGTGACCGATGAGCGAGCAGTTGCGGCGGCGATCGAACCGGCGGCCGAGGCGCTCGGCAGCATCGGCGGTGTCGTCCACGCAGCTGGCATCGTGCGCCCCGCGCTGACGGACGTCATCGACCTCGACACGTGGGACGACGTGATTCGGGTGCACCTCCGTGCCTACGCATTCGTGGTGAACGCGTTGCTTCCCGAGCTGCGCGCCGCAGGGTCGGGCGCAGCGGTGGTGGGGATCGCTTCCATCGAGGGCCTCATCGGTCACGGTGCGATCCCCTCGTACACCGCCGCGAAGACCGCGATGATCGGCCTGACCCGCGCGTTGTCGCACCGCCTCGGGCCGTCAGGGGTACGGGTCAACTGCGTGTGCCCCGGCTACATCGAGACCCCGATGCTGGCGCCGACGATCGCCGACGCCGGAGTGCGTGCGGCGTTCGAGGCCACTGTGCCGTTGGGCCGGGTGGGCGCACCGGGCGAGATCGCGCGCGTGGTTCGGTTCCTGCTGTCGGACGAGGCTTCGTATATGAACGGGTCGGCGGTCGTGATCGACGGAGGCGTGACCGCGTGCGGCGGGCAGCAGTCGAACTGGGAGGCATAACCGGTATGCCCGCGGAGGAGCGCACGGGGTCCGACGACTCCATCCATCACTACGTCATCCGCGGTGGACGGGCGGGGCGGGAGGCGTGGCCTCGGCGACGCGTGGCCAGGTGGAGCGGTGGTGCTGCGACACCTCATGTTCAGCGAGGTGATCCGGATCGCCGACGACGGCGGTACCGCCACCGCCGCCGTCCAGTACGTGCTGGCGGCGACTCGTGAGGATCCTGATGGTTTTCGCCGCGGGAGTCACGAAGGTTCGTACGTGTTCGACTTCCGCAACGAGGACGGTACGTGGAAGTTCTGCCGTCAACTCATCGTGACGAACAACGCGCACAACCCCATGTTCCGCGCCTGACGCGTCACGGAGTGCGGGCGCCGACCGGAAAACCGATCGAGCAGTTGACAGAAGGACCCGCTGTGTCGCGGACAACTGCCAACCGCTCGATGGAGATACTCGATGGAGATACGGTCGTCGCGTGATGCCGCTGGGGCCCGAGCTCGATGATGCTCGTGCGCGAGTGGCCGAATACGGGCTGACGGGGGAGGCGATCGCCGGGCTGACGCCGATCGTGCGCGAACTGCCGCCAGAGTCGCTGGCGCCGGTGAAGCAACTCCTGAAGCGGTTCTTCTCGGACCAGCCGTGGGACGACAACGACGATCGCGCGCTGGGAGTGCTCATGGGGCCGAGCGGGACCCATGGACGGCAGGAGCTCGAGCACGACCTGGCCGTCGTCTGGGATTGGGAAGCGGGTCATTTCCGGTTGCGGGTCGAGGGCGCGCTCGGCGAGCCGGAGGCGGATCGCAACGACCACCACCGCCACGACGCCACCCGGGAGATCGACCTGGCGGCGACGTTCGAGGGAGCGGTGGTGCCGGAGGCGACGCCCAGCCCCCGGACCATCCGGTTCGCGACCCCTCCGCCGCACCGGGCGTCGAGCGCCGTGTACGACCGTGCGTCCGCCGCCGCCCACCCCGTGGCCGGCCGGATCGTCGCCGATTTCGACGAGGTCACGAACGTGCTCGTGGGTCCGGACTTCGTCGCGGTCACGATTGCGCGGCCCGACCGCTGGGAGCAGTTGCTCGAGCCGGTGTTGCGGGTGGTCAACGAGGAGTTCGCGGAATCGGTCGACGTCGACGACGTCGAAGAACAGAAACGCGAAGCTCCGATGACCGTGACGTTGAGCGTCGGTGCGCAGTCGGGCGAGGGTGCCGGAAAGCGCCGGGTCGATCGGGCGTGGGCGGAGCTCGGCGCGCTGCGGGCCGATCAACCGGAGCATCTCGACCGCGTGCTGGCGGCGTCCCGCGACGACGAGCCGGAGCGGCGGCAGGTCGCCGCCACACTGCTCGCCGACGCTCCGCCCGAGCCGGCGGCGCGTGCGTGGGAGCGATTGCTCGATGATCGCAGCCGGATCGTGCGCCGCAGCGTGGTCGACGCGATCTCGGGCGCGGCACGTGAACAGCTGCGACCGCTCCTCGAGCGAGCGTTGACCGACACCGACGCGTGGGTGCGCTGGAAGGCGTTGCACGGCATTGCCGAGCTCGGCCTGGGTTCGAGCCGCGATGTCGTGCGGGCGTGCAGCACGGACACCGACTTCCGGGTGCGACTCGAAGCCACCCGGATCCTGAGCGCGTCCGGCACGCGGTCGTGAGCGCGCCGCGAAGGCGCTAGCTTCCGTCCTGCCCGTCGGTGCGGTCGCCGCGGCTCGGTTGGCGACCGGTGCGGAACGGCGACAGCGGCGCGTCGACGAGCACGATGCGTTGCCAGCTCGCCACGACCTCGCGCGCGCCCGCTCTGCAGGCGCGCACGTCGGGGTC